>JALOTM010000236.1 GCA_025457905.1 Methanomassiliicoccales archaeon | reverse complement strand
TCATTAACGTTTGCCGTATCCATATCTCGCCACCTCAGGAAGAGGTACAAGGAATTCCTCCCGAACCAAAGTGTTTAAATGGTAAGGGTATTATGGAATTGCCTATTACTTAAACCTTCTTCCAGCATACGTAAAAGGGGCTTTACGAGAGCGGTCCGGCTCAAATCATCTGGCTAGTCAATCTTCGACAGGGGTCGATTTCATCAGTATTAACATGCTTTAAGATTCCCCAGAGGACTTATTATCAGAATGTGAAACTATGTCCGTTGCTGACGCCCTCTCCGAATCAGGGTTGAGAAAGGTTAAGAGAGGGGGGCGAATATTCGTCCCCGTGCACAAGACGACAGTGATCGGGATGGAGACCGATGTCCTCGCCGAGAACCGGAGGTTGGCTGCGGAGAACCTGCGCAACCTGCGCTCCAAGGGCGTTCGTTCCATCGATATCATGGGGTCGATAGGCTCTGGAAAAACTGCTCTGATCGTGTCCATGTCCCGTGCCCTTATGAAGAAGGGGAAGAGGGTCGCAGCCATCGCCGGCGATCTCTCTGGGGAGGACGATTACCGGATATTCACCAAGGCCGGCATACCGGCCGTCAACCTGAACACCGGCAAGGAGTGCCATCTGGACGCGCATCTGGTGGAGCACGCCTTGGAGGACTTGGACATGGACGGAATAGACGTCCTGTTCGTCGAGAACGTCGGCAACCTGGTCTGCCCGGCCGACTTCCCCCTGGGGACGGACGAGCGCGTGGTGGTCATATCGCCGACCGAAGGCGACGACATGGTCAATAAGCATCCAATGATCTTTCTGGAGGCACAGTTCGCGGTGCTCAACAAGGTCGACCTGCTTCCTCACCTGGAGGTGGACGTCGAGAGGCTGCAGACGGACTACGCGAAGATCAGGAAGGGCGGTCGGCTGCATCTCACCAGCGCCAAGACCGGCCAGGGCGTCACGGAGCTGCTAAGGGCCCTTCGCCTCAATGATTGAGGCCGCTTCGTTCAAGCATTAATACCAGTTTGACGATTCTTACCTGAGGATGCGGATGCGGGTTCTGGCCGTTGGCGGTGGAGGAAGGGAGCACGCGATCGTCAAGGCCCTGGCGAGATCGGGGGCCGACGTCTTCGCAGTCATGAAGAACAGGAACCCAGGCATCGCCAGGGCCTCGAAGGAGTTCTCGCTCATCAAGGAGACGGACGTAAATGAGGTGGTCAGGTACGCCCTCTCCAAGAAGGCCCATCTGGCAGTGATCGGGCCTGAATCCCCGTTGGAGGCGGGCCTGGTGGACTCCCTGGAGGAGAAGGGCGTGGGATGCGTCGGGCCGACAAAGGCCGCGGCCCGCATCGAGACCAGCAAGAGCTTCGCCCGTGCGCTCCTGGCCAAGCACTCCGTCCCAGGCAACCTGGCCTTTGCTTCCTTCGGCTCCTATGAGGAGGCGAGGAGGTACCTCAGGGGCATCGACCATGAGGTCGCGGTCAAGCCCGTGGGCCTGACTGGGGGGAAGGGTGTGAAGTCCTCGCTTATGTCAAGGAGATCCTGGACCGTAACATAGGAGGGGCGGGGGTGGTCCTGGAGGAGAAGGTTACGGGGGAGGAGTTCACCCTGCAGGCCTTCTCCGACGGGAGGCGCATCGTCCCCATGCCCTTGGTCCAGGACCATAAGAGGGCCTTCGAGGGGGACAAGGGGCACAACACCGGTGGAATGGGGTCGTACTCGGCCGAGGACCATCTCCTGCCGTTCGTGACCACCTCCGACAGGGAGCGGGCGGTGGCCTCCATGCAGAGCACCATAGATGCCTTGGCCGCCGAGGGCATGCCCTACCGCGGCGTGCTCTATGGGCAGTTCATGCTAACCGCAGATGGCCCAAAGATCATCGAGTTCAACGCTCGCTTCGGGGACCCTGAGGCCATGAACGTCCTGCCCCTCCTGGAGTCCGATTTCGCCGATGTATGCCAGGGCATCGCCTCCGGTGACCTGTCCAGGAAGGAATGCGAGTTCAGGAGGGCGGCCACCGTCTGCAAGTACGTGGTGCCTGTAGGGTACGGCCTGGCTTCGAAGGCCGGCGTCCCGATCAAGGTGGACGAGGAGGGGGGGTCCCGCTCCGGCGCCGAGCTATTCTATGCCGCCGTGAACGAGGAGGGAGGGAGGATCCTCACGACCTCGTCCCGGGCGGTCGCGGTGGTAGGGATAGACTCCAGCATCGATGCCGCCGAGAGGCAGTGCGAGAGGGCCTTGCGCTTCGTCTCGGGGGAGGACATCTACGTCCGCCATGACATAGGCAAGCACGAGGTCATCCAGAGGAAGGTGGAGAGGGTCCGGGCCCTCAGGAAATAGTTTTTATCCTGGCGGTAGCTTCGCTAGCCCATGAACAACCTGGACGACATCGCCAGCCGTATCCAGGAGCGGCTTGATGAGAAGGACACGGTCAGGGAGATCGCCATCAAGTCCTCCCGGGCCATCATCCGCATCTCCGGGGGCGTTGTCCATTGCATTCACAAGGGTGAGGAGGCCGAGGACATGATGTCCGAGGCCCTGGACGAGGCACAGCGCCTGAGGAGCCTGCTCCTGGACCATCCCGAAATCTCCAGCTCTGGCATGGTCTCGGATGCCATGCAGGAGCTCACCGAGGCGGCCATACTCCTATCCGTCTATCGCCGCGATGACCTGCCAACGCCCGAGGAGCTGAACGTCCCCTACACCTCTTACCTTCTGGGATTGGCCGATAGCATCGGCGAGCTGCGCCGCTTCTGCCTGGAGGCCCTCAGGGGCGGGGACACGGAGAAGGCGACCCGCTACCTGGAGATGATGGAGGACTTCTTCCAGGTCATCATGCGCTTCGACTACCCGGACGCGCTGGTCTCCATAAGGAGGAAGCAGGACATCGCCCGCTCCCTGCTAGAGAAGACGCGGGGGGAGCTGGCGGTGGCCGTGAGCTCCAAGAGGCTGGGGGACCGCATCGCCGCCTTGCAGGACCGCTTGGATAAGGAATGACGTCCGGTCGAACGGCGCCCTCGGTCCCATTACTGTGCGACCAGGAGGTCGGCGGGGGCCACGTTCTCGGCTCAACGGCTCGGCGAGAGCCCTCGTCTCCAAGCCTGGATGAACGGAAATAATCGGATTTCGGAAAAAAAGGGGATGAAAAAGGATGGGCGTGAAATGGTTTTGCCTCATTTCTTGCGGCGCTTGGTGCCAGGGCGCTTATAGACCAGGTAGGCCACGAACCCCATCAGTACCGCCAGGCCTATGAGGATGGCGTTGAAGTTGCCCCAGTCCGTCCCCCCGACCCATATGGTCTGCTCGTAGACCGTGCCCCCCGACTCGAAGCGCACGAACTCCCCATTTGGGTCCAGCTCCACCCGGACCTTGTGCTCCCCGGAGGACGGCCCCGCCGTCCAGTTGTAGGTGACGGTCTTCGACCCCGCCGCGGCGATGTCAATGGTCCGGGTGTATAGCAGCGCACCGTCGGCGTAGAAGCGCACCGGGACCCCCGTCACGGCGATGGTGCCCTGGTTGACCACCTTGGCGCTGATGGCTATGGGGACCACGG
>JALOTM010000040.1 GCA_025457905.1 Methanomassiliicoccales archaeon | reverse complement strand
CCCTGTCGGTGGTCTCGGGGCTCATGTCCGTTAACATAGACCGGATGGTCAGCGAGACCTCGGGAGGGTTCGACGTGATCGCCTTCACCTCGACCTCGCCCATCATGGTCGACCCCATGGAGCGCCTCAACCAGAGCGGCTCGCCGCTACAGGCGGCGAACGTCAGCTCCATGGTGTCCTTGCCGGTCTCCCTGGCGACGCTCAATGTCAGCTACGTGGACCCTGACACCCAGCTACCAGCATATGATGAGTTCGGATACAGCGTCATGGGCTTTGATTCCGACCTCTATACGCTGGGCAACTACCCTCTGTCGGACTACGACCGCGACCTCTATTCGAGCGACACGGAGGTGTGGGAGGCGGTGCTAGCCGACAGCTCCTTGGTCATCTTCGACGGCAGCAGGAGGCCGCAGACGGGGATGGGCGGCGACTTCGGCCCTCCCGGGACGGACACAGGGCCGGGCATCGAGGTGGGGGACGTGGTGACCATGATCAACCCGTTGGGCGTCCCGTTCAACAAGACCGTGGCAGGCTTCATGAAGCAGAGCACCTTCCAGGGCGCCTTCATCACCGAGGAGGCGGTGCGCTCAGAGTTCCTGGCCCAAGGGTACTCCATGCTTCTGGTGAGGTTCGAGGAGGGCCTGGACATCGGTGAGCAGGCCGTGCTGCTGGAGAAGTCGTTCCTTGCCAATGGTCTGCAGACCATAGACGTCCAGGCGCTGGCCCGCACCATCACCAACCTCATCAACTCCATGTTCACCCTGTTCGAGGCCTTCCTGGCCATGGGCCTGATCGTGGGCATATCCGGCCTGGGCATCATAACCATCCGCTCCATCCATGAGCGCCGCATCGAGATCGGCATGATGCGGGCCATAGGCTACAGGAAGAGCATGGTGGTGGCCAACTTCGCCATCGAGTCCGCCTTCACCTCCCTCCTGGGGATAATCGTGGGCACCATCCTGGGAATAGTCGTGGGGTTCGAGCTGTGGCAGACCACGCTGGAGCCTGAGGGATTCACCTGGGTCCTGGACATCTGGCCGATACTCTTCGTGGCCTTCCTGTCCTTCGCTGCCACCATCCTCAGCGTCTATCCCGCGGCCAGGGGCGCCTCCAAGGTTTCGCCCGCCGAGGTGCTGCGGTTCGAATGAGCCTGACCCTCCAGGACCGCGGACAAGCTGGCCTAGAGATAGTTCGACCATACGGAGGGGCGGACGCAAGCCTTTTTATTCCTTAGAGACGAAGGAGGGACGTCCCCCCTGGGGGGATCGAGGGATCGTGGAATGAGCGAGGGGCAGGGCGCGATGGCGCCTCCGGAGAGAGCGGTCGACCTCAGCGAGGACGAGCTGGAGGCCTTCCTGCACCATTACGACCTGGTGGTGGTGGACTGCTGGCTGGACACCTGCAAGCACTCCCGCCGCATGCTCCCGGTCTTCGAGACCGTGGCCCGGGACAACTCCGCCAGGGCGGCCTTCGGCAGGGTGGACGTTCGCCGCCACTACCATGTGCCAGTGAAGTTCGAGGTCAAGGCCACGCCGACCATACTGTTCTTCCGCAGGGGGCGCCTGGTCGATTCCCTCGTGGGCGAGATGTCCAAGGAGGAGCTGGAGGTCGCGGTGCGCCACCAGCTGGATCGGCTCGGGGACGAGACGGCGCCTATATGATTGGGACGAGCTCCAGCCTAGGGCCTTCCTGGCCGTCAGAGATGGAGAGCACATTGCACTCGGTGAACGGCTCAACACCGTAGACTATCACTGTCCCACCGATACGCTCGACCTTCAGATGACAGCTGGCCAGGTCGGTGAGCCTTCGAGTGGACTGCGTGGAGGGGGAGGTGAACCCGACGAAGAGGTGACGATGCCTCTTCACCGCGGCGAAGTGCTCCGTGAGCTGGTCCATGGTCTTGCCGCCGTAGATGGACTCCAGGGTGTCGAACCCCATGATGGACAGGGAGGGCGGTGAGGTCTCCTTTAGGGCAAAGGCCACGTTCTTCCAGCTGAGGTCCTGGCGGGCGTTCGAGCCCTCCACGGGCATGAGGCAGGGAAGATTGGGGTCGGGCGACTCTCCGGTGACCTCCGCTATCCTCACCTGGCGGTCGAAGCTCTCGCGAGGCACCATCTGTGCCATACGGGCCCGGGCGGCCTCCGCGGTCTCCTTCTTGAGGGGTACCCAGAGCACCCCGTGGCCATGCGAGACGAAGTTGGCCACCATGACCTGCTCGAGGAGGCTGGTGATCGGGAGAGGCACCCCATGGCCCAGCTCGATGAGCACGATCGAGCCGGGGGCGACCCCGCCCTTGGTGAGGCGGTCCAGGTCCACCAGGCCCAAGGATATCTTGCCCTCGCGGTCGGGGAGGGAACTCCAGGCCTTGAGCGCCAGACCCGCGTCCGAGGACCGGTCTGGGAAGGTGCGCATGCGCGCGCCCCTGAGCGTGTAGAGGTACTTGGGCTGGTGTATGGCGCAGCCCCGCAGCTTGAGGATGTTCATCTCGCGCAATCGGCGGCGGTCCAGGTCGCTTATGACCAGCTCCACCACCCCGTCGCCCAGGTAGTCCAGGTAGCGGTCGTTGCTCTCCGCCACGAAGATGGCGTTGGCCCTCTTCCCCTCCACCAGGTCCTTCTGGATGGAGGTGATGACCGTGGCCTGGTTGACGCCGCAGGCCTCGGCCAGGGCATCGATGGAGTCGATGACCACCAGGGCCTTCCCCTTGCCGCCACGCTCCACCGTGGAGTAGACCTTCTCCAGCTCGGAGAGGTCTATCCGATTCTGAGGGAAGGCCTGGCCGGGACGGACCTCGAAGCCGAAGGCGCCGCGCAGCTTGAGCTTGTTGAGCCAATACCTGGCCTGATCCTGCTCACCAGGGATGGGGCGGGGAGGCTCCAGGGGCACGCCGTCCATCTCCCGATGGGCTTCGTCGACCTCCTGGTGTATGACCTCTCCCTCATCCTCCCCATAGAGCCTTCTGGCGAGCCAGGGGAACTGGTTGAGCATGATGGCGTCCGAGACGCGCGTGGAGAAGTAGAAGCTGTTCTCGATCTCCTGCATCTCCTCTATCATCTGCAGGGCCATGGTGGTCTTCCCGGTCCCGGCGTTGCCGCGGATCAGGACCGAATGGCCGCCAGGGCCTAGCATGAAGCTCCTTATCTCTCCGGGCAGGTTATGAACCGTGGGCGGTTCCAAGCGCTCATCCTTCCTTGAGGCCTAATTAATTCGGTCACTATTATTAATTATTCTCGCATGGATATCTCAGATGATAATCCCGGGCACGGCGCCCTATCCTTCAAGATACTCTCCCAGGAGAATCAATCCAGATATCTTTGGAGTGATGGAATCATGCTCCGATATCTCTCTTGATTATGCGGTCGTCCAGGCATCTAGGTGCAATCTAATCTCGAGAAGTTCTCAAGTCTGATAAATGGTAACCAGGTCTCGGGCTTTTATTAGCCCGGCCGGGGGTTCGATACTCACAAGAGCCCAATTGGAAGCGACGAAGGGCTGCGAGCACTCGCACCGTGAAGAACGCAATTGGGACGGCCCGAGCAGCCCCACCAAAGCAAAGGAGTGCTCGATCGGAAAGCAGCAAAGGAGAGAGCGTAACAATGCACAAGAAGATGTGGATGAAGAAGGACGACCGCGGTGAGATCGGCATAGGCACGATGATCGTGTTCATCGCCATGATACTCGTGGCCGCCGTCGCTGCGTCCGTCCTGATCAGCACTGCCAACCAGGTCAGGGAGCAGGCCCAGGCCACTGGTGACCAGGCCATCAACAACGTCGCTTCTGGATTCATCGTTCAGGACGTCGTGGCCCAGGTCAACCAGACCACGGGCAACACCATCGACAACCTCACGGTCTACATGAGGCTCTCGGCGGGCTCACCCTCCATCAACCTGGACAACGTCGTGATCACCCTCGTCAGCGGTGACCAGAACATGTTCCTGGCCTACGGAGACGCGGCCGGGGACGACGCCTATAGCGCCGTCAGGAAGGTCAACATCGCGGACCTCTCCTGGTCGTCCGGTAGCCACATTGTGGGCCAGGGCGACATGGTCCAGGTGACCATCACCTCCTCCGGCGACGCGCTGGGCATCGGTTACAACACCTATGGCGAGGTCAAGATCATGCCGGCCTATGGCCAGGTGACCCTGATCAGCTTCCAGACCGGCGAGAGCTTCGGCAACGAGTACGTCAGCCTGAAGTGATCGCGGGCACTTGAGAGCGAAGGCCCCGGGGCAAACCACTTCCCTCGTTTTTCATTTCCCCCTTGATGGACGACCCGCTCGCCTTTGGCCGGCGATGCCGTCGCCCAGTGGTTACGATTATATATTCAACAAGCGCAAACACCTATGCTCATCCGGGGGGAGGAGCGAATGCGTAGGGAAGCAATAGTGTCGGCTATAGTGCTAATGAGCATGCTAGCCCTCGTGCCAACGACCTGCCAGGCGGCCACCGACTTCGAGTGGGACGAGGAGTTCGACTACCAGGGGACGGGGGCCATGGCCGAGGCCGGGTGGGTGTTCCGCCAGAACCCGGAGGGCGCCTACCTGAACGGAAGCGCGTTGGTCCTGGACGGCACGAGCGCGGACACCATCGTGGACTACTTCCACTTCCCTGAGGGGATCGAGGACTGGAGGGCGGACACGCGCGCCATGTGGATCGGCGGCCAAGGGGGCACGGTGGCCGTGAACGTGGTCACGGACATGGCCTCCTACGGTTTCTGGCTTGACGGCTGGTACAGCAACCTCAACTTCTCCATCAATGACAACACCACCACCTTCGGGTCCATGGCCCTGCAGCTGAACAGATGGTACATCATGTCCATGGTCAAGCAGGAGAACAACATCTCCCTTTACATGGACGGGGAGTACATGTACGGCCATGATTTCGAGACCTCCATCGGCCAGCCCGTTGGTGTGAGCTACATCTCGCCCTGGAGGGGGATCACCCAATACGATTACATGCGCTTCACCACCCATCTCGACGACCGGCCGGTGGTGGAGTGGCAGAGGACCTACGGCGGCGATGCCAGCGACGCCACCTACTCCGCCGCCCTTTCCTCGGACGGGGGGTACGTCGCCGCGGGGGTCACCCGCTCCTTCAACGTGAGCGGCATCGATGGATACCTGGTGAAAGTGCACCCCAACGGCACCGAGCAGTGGTCACATACCTATGGTGGCGAATCTTGGGATTACATCTACGGCGTGGTCCGGGTCTCCGAGGGAGGGTACATCCTGGCCGGAGCCACGATGACGTACACCATCGGAGACTTCGACCTATGGCTGGTGCGGGTCGATGACGAGGGCAACGAGATCTGGAACCGCAGCTATGGTACCACCTACAGGGATGCCGCGTTCTCGGTCATCCAGACCTCCGACGGAGGTTTCGCTGCTACTGGCTACACGGGCAGCGCCAACAACGGTGAGGACGTCTGGCTGGTCAAGGTGGATTCCGATGGGAACATGGAATGGAACACCTCCTTCGGAGGCACTGCGACGGATTGGGGGAAGGCCCTCATCCAGACGAGGGACGGCGGATACGCCGTGGCCGGCTGGACGCAGTCCGAGGCGGTGGGCACCGGCCAGACCATGGGTTACCTGGTGCGCTACAACTCGGCCGGGGACCCCTTGACGGACAGGACCTATGGCCAGGGGGGCAGCACCCTGTTCTATGGCATCAAGGAGCTGGATGACGGCGGTCTGATGCTCGGAGGGCATACCACAGTCATAGGCCACGGCGGCAACGACATGTACGTGGTGCGCACGGACGCGGAGTACAACCTGGTATGGCAACGGGCCTATGGCGGAACGGGCGAGGACACGGGGACGGGCATCTTCGTGCTCGGCGACGGGTTCATGTTCGGCGGCACGGGCAACTCCTTCGAGGGCATGAACCGCATCTACCTGGTTCGGACGGACCTGGATGGCAACGAGCAGTGGCTGATGCACTTCGGCCCCGAGGGCGTCCCGGTCGGGGGCGGCATAGCGCTGCAGACCCCGGACGGTGGCTACCTGGCCGTTGGCACTACCAACACCTACGGAAGCGGTGAGGATGACAGCTACATCGCCAAGCTGGGCAGCGGGTCGGCCGCACCGGAGGAAGATAGGGACATAGTGCAGAAGTCGGCGGACGCCGTGGCGGCCGTCGTGGTCAGCTCGGCGGTGGGGATCATCGCCGTGGCCGCGCTCAGCCAGGCCGGTGTGGCTGCGGCAGGTGCCGCGGGAGGCGCGGCCAGCGCATCGGGGGCGCCCACCAGCTTCATGGGCAAGGTGGCCATGGGCATGAAGAAGCTGCTTCCCCTGGACAAGCTGGAAGACTTCGTGGAGGGGTACGCCCGTTTCCAGTCCCGGGCCTATGTCCAGAAGGCGGAGTCCAAGGTGAAAAAGCCCGTGGCCGTGCAGCGGACGCCCTTCCTGATGGGCTTCTCCCTGAGGGAGATCATGGTGGTGACTGTGGCCGCCGTGCTGCTGGCAATATCCTACCTCATCGCCAAGAAGCAGGACTGGCTGGACCTGGGAATCGTGCTGTCGTTCCTGCTGGTGGCCGGGATAGCCATCCTGCTGCACGACCTGACCCACCGCTACGTGGCCGCCCGATATGGGGCGGTGGCGGAGTACAGGTTCTGGGGCCTGGGCATGGTGCTCATGGTCATCACCTCCGTGCTCTTCGGGGTGGTCTACGCCTACCCGGCCAGGACGGTCATAAACGACCCCAAGAAGCTCACCCCCAAGCAGCAGGCGGTGGTATACGGGGCCGGTCCCATGGTAAGCCTAGTGGTGTTCGGGGCTTTCCTACTGCTGGTGCCATTAGGCGGTTGGTTCCTGCCCATCGCCCTCATGGCCTGCTCCATGAACCTGCTCTCGGCGGTGTACAGCCTCATGCCCTTCGAGCCCATGGACGGGCGGCAGGTGATGAAATGGAAGAAGCTGGCCTGGGCCCTTACCTTCCTCCCGCTGCTGGCGCTGTTCATGGTCATGACCATCTTCGTGTTCTGAGCGAGACCGTCTCGGAGCAGAGAACTGGGTGGCGTTCCAGCTGCGCGATTGACGGACCATCGGAGGAATGGAACCGATTTATATCAAAAGGACGCAT
>JALOTM010000039.1 GCA_025457905.1 Methanomassiliicoccales archaeon | reverse complement strand
AAGATCTACCCCAACCTGGACTTCTACGCCGCCGTGGCCATGGACGCGTTGGGGGTCCCCAAGGACTTCTTCACGCCCTTCTTCTGCTGCAGCCGCATATCCGGCTGGGTAGCGCATGTCATAGAGCAGTACGAGGACGCGGTGCTGCTTCGGCCGTCGTCGAAGTACATCGGAGAGTTCGGAAGGCCGTTCGTTCCCATAGAGCAGCGGTGATCCGGAATAAGGTCCCAGGGGCCGAGGGTCGAGCCGACCCTGCTCATCTTCCTCCGATCCAGGCCTTGACCATATACCTACCGGACTCCAGGGATGGCTTGACGCGGAAGGCCATGCGGGCATACCGCCTCGAGCCTTTGGCATTCCCGCTGAGGCGCAGGTAATAGCTGATCCTCCTCAGCATGTCCGCATGGGCCTCCCTGTCCTCCTTGAAGATGGCGCGGTGGTGCTCATAGATGTAGATCAGCGAGGGAGCCACGTAGGGCTTGGTGTCCAAGTTCTTCGAGAGGCGGTCGCCAGAGTGCTCCCGCATGACGGTCAGCTTCTCCCTGAGGCAGGCCACCTTGGTTACCTGGCATAGGCGGATGGAGAACTCCCAGTCCTCCCCGAAGGGAATGGTCTCGACGAATCCCCCCAGGTCGAGGAAGAGCTGGCGGCGCATCAGCCAGGACGAGGGGGTGCCGATCACCGCAGGCCAGACCATGTCCTTGCTCAGCTCTCCCTCCTTCTCGTTCAGATTGTACTCTGGAAGCGGGTTGCCGTCATCGTCCACGATGTATCTCAAGGTATAGACCAGACCGAAATCGTCTGGCTTGGAGAGCAGGTACCTCAACTGCCTCTCCACCTTCTCCGGCATCCACTCGTCGTCGCTGTCCAGGAAGGCCACGAACTCCCCCTTCGCCAGGCTCACGCCGTGGTTGCGCGCCACCGACACACCCCGGTTCTCCTCACGTCGAACATGCATGATCCGGCGGTCAGCGAAGCCTCTCACCGTGTCGCTCAGGTCCATGGGCGAGCCGTCCTCGACGATCACCACCTCGAGGTTGGTATGGGTCTGCCCCAGGATGCTTCTAATGGCCTTGGCGAGCAGGTCGGGTCGGTTGAAGGCCGGGATGATCACGGAGACCAGGGCGTTCTCGGCTCGGTCGGGGCTCATCATCGACATTAACATTTCGCCTCGGCTTAATGATAACCACTAGGCTATCCATGTCCGCTATAGGTCCTCTCCCTGGACATCCCAGGGCCTCAGCGCCCCTTCCTGCGCGCGGTGGCCTCGGAGACGACCCTGTGCGCTTGGTACAGGTCCACAGGCCTGCCCCCTTTCATGGTGGCCATGTCCAGCTCTCTGAAATTGTCGAAGCCGGTGATGTAGTTGAGGTTGTAGCGGACATGGTGCACGGTCACGATCTTGGACATGAAGCCTGAAACGTCCACGAGGTTGATGGAGCCCAGGTCGATGGACTCGGTCATGATCATCTTCTTCTGGAGGATGCCCGTCTCCTCGATGAACACCAGCCTCTGGTCGGTCAAGAGCAGGACGCCGTCCATGGAGTTGTAGCCGCCGTCCTCGTCCTTCTTCCGGGGGTCGCCCAGGCTCCTGGCCCGGTAGATCGTCACTATGCTCTCCCCTGGGTTGAGGCGCACGGCCTGGCCGAGGTTCCCTGGGAGAGGCGACATCGATGGCGCCAAGGGTAATGTGGGCTCTGGTGCCGTGCCGAGCCTAGCCCCACAAGTAGGGCAGAAGGAGTAGCCCTCCTCCTGCTTGGAACCGCAGCTGCCGCAGAACATGCAGATCAAGCTTGAATGGGCCGGCGCGATTAAAAGGGCGCGCCTGAGCGCATAGCGAAATGAAATTGAAAAGAGGGGGGCGTCAGCCCCCGGGTTTCGCCCTAGACCCGGGCCTGTATGCCGAAGAACAGCGTCCAGGCCAACAGAGACTTGGACACCAGGCTGAGGATGATGTATCCCTTCTCCCCTACCAGGTAGTCCTTCCACCGGCCCTTCCGGCGGTACTGCAGTATCATGTTCACCGGGAAGGTGATCCAGAACAGCACCAGGAATCCAGTGGCGATGTAGACGAAGCTGGGGATGTTGTCGAAGTTCTCCAGGGCGGCCCCGAAGAAGTACATCAGCACAGCGATCCACGCAATGGCGCCGGCGATGGATCCGAAGTAGAAGTTGATCCAGCTGGTCTTGGTGGTGTACTGGTTCTGCAGCTCCATGGAGTAACCGAACAGGTTCATGGAGGCATTGCAGCCCACCAGCAGTATCAGCGCAGCGGCGTCGTTGAGCCCGCTCAATATCGCGATGATCACGATCATGAGCGACGATGAGATGGCGTACTCGTACCACCGGGCAGGGTTCATCCCCTTGCCGAGGTTGCGGACGTACCACTTGTAGCCGAACGTGGCCACGGAGTAGTGCGCGATGGCGGACATGAACATGAACAGGGCGATCATCGGCCCCAGGGGTACCTCCACCAGGGTCGCTTGGTTGGGTATGGGCCCCACCCCTTCCTGGAACTTGAAGAAGTTGGTGGTTATCGGCACCCAGACTTCCTCGGTCAGGAAAAGCATGATCGCGCCCTGGATGAGATGCAGGGTCCCCATCACAAGGTTCCATTTTTTTAGCTTAAGGTATTTCGGGTCGTTAGGATCAGCTGCTTGCTTACTCTCCTCTGCTATACAATCACCCTCGCGGAGATTCACAGCTCGATGTATATAGCGCTTTGTATAAATCCCACTAGGGTGTTAAGTCCTATCATGGGAGGACCTCCTTCTGATCTGCGCGCGCTGCGGCCGCTGCTGCCATGACACCCGCATGGAGCTCTCGGAGGAGGACATAGGCCGCCTGGAGGGGCAAGGTCACTCTCGGGACGATTTCTGCGAGGTGGGGCCTGACGACATCATCCGGCTGAGGAACGTCGGGGGCCGGTGCTTCTTCCTTAGGGACGGGAAGGTCTGCGAGGTGTACGAGCACCGCCCCTCGGGCTGCGAGATCTACCCGGTGAACTGCGATGAGCGGGGGCGCATCTTCGTCGACGGCTTCTGCACCGCCGCCTCCACCGTGGAGAAGGGCGAGCTGTCCTCGAAGGGAAGGCGCCTCCGGAGGCACCTGCGGACCATCGACCAGGAGGCCGAGGCCCGTCGCCGTCGCTGAGGATCACCAACCGTTCCAGTGGATGCGCTCCGGCTGGAAGCGGTCCACATGGGCCACCGCCCTGGCCGGGTATCCCAAGGGGATGAGGCAAAGGGGCACGACCTCATCGGGCAGCTTGAAGAGCCGCCGAAAGCCCTGCACCCTCTCGGAAATGGGATGAGCCCCGGTCCAGACCGCCCCCAGGCCGAGCTCGTGCGCCGCCAGGAGCACGTTCTGTGCCGCCGCGGCGCAGTCCTGAGACCAGAACCCGGGGTACTTCTCCTTGGTGGTGTCCCCGCATACCAGTATTGCCGCCTGCGCTTCCTTGCACATCCTGGCGTTGGGGCTGACCTCCACCACCGCGTCCAGGATCCTGCGGTCCGTCACCACCACGAACTGCCAGGGCTGCTGGTTCCCGGCCGAGGGCGCCTGCATGGCGGCCCTCAGCAGTCGGTCTAAGACCTCCGGCGCTACTGGCCTGCTCGAGAAGCTGCGGCAGCTCCTCCTTGTGTCGATGGCCTCCAGGGTGTTCATCGTGGGCTGATTGCAGGCACCATTAGAAAATCCCTTGCTTGACTGTCCCGCCCCGAGGCGCTCCATCCCGGCTCATCGGAACGGCCTCATTCCCTGGCGGATCTGGGTGCGCACATGGGGATTGAGGAGGTTGGTGAAGACGATGCGCCGCGCAGTCTGGTTCTTGTAGAGTATGGAGAGAAGCTCCCATACGCCCTCCCTCCGCCACCAACCCTTGAGCCACTCTGAGTAGGCCAGGTTGACCGATTCCTGAAGCTGCTCCTGAGAGCGCGAGGGGTCGTACTCGTAGATGCGGTGGTTGGTCCTCCAGTCGTCCGGCCGGACCCTTCCCTGCTGGTTGAGGTCCTCCCATATTCCCGTGCCCACCAAGCAGTCCAGGATGTTGACCTGGACGGCGTGCGGCCGGTTCTCCCGGATGAAGGAGATGGTCTTGGCCAGGTCCTCCTCCCCCTCCACCGGCGCCCCGATTATGTAGGAGGTGACCACCAGCATGCCCGCCTGCTTGGCGTTGGCGATGGCCCGGGAGGTCTTCTCCGGGGTTATGTGCTTGTTGAAATAGTCCAGGGTGCGGGGGGAGGCGCTCTCCGCGCCGAAGTAGATGACGTTGAATCCTGCCCTTTTGAGGGCCCCCATCAGCTCCTTGGAGGCCGAGTCCACCCTCCCCTCGCAGTACAGCTGCATGCGTATCCTGCGCTCCCTTATGAGCTCGCAGATCTGCTCCGCCCGCTTGGGGTTGTGGGTGAAGTTGTCGTCCACGAAGACGCAGCTCTCGTAGCCCTCGGTATAGATGGACTCCAGCTCCTCGACCACGTTCTCCGGGCTGCGCGGCCTCCATTTGTTAAGTGAGAACGCCGCGCAGGAGCAATAGGCGCAGCGGAAGGGACAGCCGCGGGAGGAGGAGATGGTGGTGAACTTGCCGAAGGTCAGCGGGATCCCTGCGTGCGTATAGCCGTATCTCATATCGCCCAGCATGCTCCTCTCTGGGAAGGGCAGCGAGTCCAGGTCCTCGATCAGGCTGATGGGCCTGTCGACCATCATGCCGTCCTTCAGGTAGCTAATGCCCTCCACCTCGGCGGGTTCCGCGCCGCGCTCGAGATGGTTGAGCAGGTCGACCAGAGACCACTCCGCCTCCCCCCGGATGATGTAATCCACGAAGGGGTAGGACCTCAGGATTTTCTCGGTGGCGAAGGTGGCATGGTAGCCTCCCAGGACGATCCAGCTCTCTGGCAGAGCCTGGCTGGCCCTCTCAAGGACGCCGATGGCCTCGAGGAAGGTGTGAGTGGAACAGTTCAGGCCGATGACGTCCGGCCTCTCCTTTACGATCCTGGCCACCAACTGGTCGCCGCTCATCCCAGTGCAGAAGGCGTCGCAGACCACCACCTCGTCCCTGCGCTCCTCACGTAGGTTGGACGCCAGGTACAGCAGGCCCAGGGGCGGCCATTTCTCCATCGTTTGGCCAGGAGGGGTGGATAGGAACACCTTCATGCTCTTCCTCCAGAGAGGGGATGATGGAGAATGCTAGCTTCAAGCTTGCGCTGTCCCCCGGTCCGCTGCAAGTTCCTTGGCCCTCCTCACCGCCCTCAGCACCGCCTCAGGCTGGGTGAACATGGGCATATGCCCGGTCTTCTCCAGGAGCTCCAGCTCCGAGCCCGCGACCTCGCTCCGCAGGCGGACGCTCTGCCCCTGGGGAGGGACGTTGCGGTCCTCCGCTCCCACTAACATGATCAAGGGCACCCGTACCTCGCTGTACCGGTCCTCGATGGCCCTCAATGTCGGAGCCAGGCACTCCAGGTCATCGGCCTCCGCCCTTAGGGGCCCGGGCCTGAGGGCCAAGGCTATGCCCTGACGGCGATACTCCGGGGGCACCTGGTCGGGGGCGAAGGTGAACTTCAGCAGCCACCCTCCCAACAGGCTCCCGAAGGGAAGGAACAAGGTCCAGAGCAGGAAGGTCCCGAGGTACCTCCTTTTAAGCAGCTTGTAGAGACCCATGACGGGCACATCCCCTCCCTCGAAGGAGTGCACCACACCCGAAAGGAGCACCGCCGCGGAGATGTCCTGGGGGCTCCTCACCGCGAGGTCCATCACCACCGCCGCGGCCGAGGAGTGGCCCACCACGATGGGCCTCTTCATGCCCAGCTTCGTCCAGGCCTCCCTGGCCGCCTCCCCATGCCATGCGCATGTTCCATGGTCGCCCTCAGGCCTGGGACTGTGGCCGTGGCCGGGGCGGTCCAAGGCCATTACCCTGAACTCATCGGAAAGGGAGTCCATCACCGACAGGCGGAAGTCCTGCAGCGAGCCGTTGCTGCCATGCAGCATGACCACCGGAGGCCCCTGACCCTTCTCGCAATAGTGCAGGGAGCCCCTCCCCGTCTCCACGAAGCCGCAGGGTGGGGGGATGCGCCGGCGGTTGATGGCCAGGACCGTGGCCGAGGCCAGGACGAGGACACCTATCACCAGCAGGGGGACGAGCGCCAGCCAGAGGAGGTTCACGGGCCCAATAGACACGAGTGCGCATTTCAAACTGCCTAGTGCTTCCTCGCCAAGCTTATTAAGCCCGGGCGTGGAATCCTTGAACTCAGGGCAGGGGGCGATCGTCTGCAGCTGCAAAGGATTGAGGCGGAAGGGCTGGCGCACTTCTCTTACTTGGTGATCGAGGGCTCTAAGGCCTTCGTCATCGATCCGAGGCGAGATGTCGAGCTGTACTTGGAGATGGCCTCCAGGGAGGGCGCGCGCATCACCCATGTTTTCGAGACGCACCGCAACGAGGACTACGTGATAGGCTCCATGGAGCTCATGGAGCGGTCAGGCGCCCAGGTTCGTCACGGCCCTGGCCTGGACTGGGACTATGGCACCACGATGGGCGATGGGGAGTCGGTGCGCTTCGGGGGCCTGGAGCTGAAAGCCCTGCACACGCCTGGGCACACCGAGGAGAGCATGAGCTATGCCCTCTACGACCATTCGGCCGGCGAGGATGCGGTGGCGGCATTCACCGGCGACACCCTTTTCGTGGGCGACGTGGGCCGGACGGACCTTCCTGGGCCAGATAAGAGGGAGAGGCTCTCCCACGCCCTGTTCTCGAGCATCCATGGGAAGCTCGTGCCGCTCGGGGACGGCTGCATGGTACTGCCAGGCCACGGCGCCGGCTCGGTCTGTGGGGCGGACATAAGCGAAAGACCCTTCAGCACCATCGGCCTGGAGCGAGCGCACAACCGCATGCTGTCCTTGAGCGAGGAGGAGTTCGTTCGCATCAAGATGGAGGAGCGCCTCGACCGCCCTCCCTACTTCAGGAAGATGGAGATGCTGAACCTGCACAGTCATCCGGCCATGAGCGGCCTCCCCGAGCCATTCCCCATGTCGCCCCGCGAGTTCCAGATGGCGCAGGCCAAGGGGGCGACCGTCCTGGACGTCAGGGGGCCCCACAGCGTGGCCGGAGCATACATCCAAGGAGCGCTGAGCATCTGGCTGGAAGGCCTGCCTATCTATGGTGGTTGGCTTGTGACCTATGAAAGGCCCATAGTCCTGGTGGCTGAGGACCAG
>JALOTM010000038.1 GCA_025457905.1 Methanomassiliicoccales archaeon | reverse complement strand
TCATATTCCTGGTCGGGGACTACCAGGGCCTCACCCCGGAGGGGCAGTACGAGCTATCCGACTTCGTCATGGAGCTCGTGCGCAAATGGGGCGTGAGCCGCATCTACACCCTGGGGGGCTACGGCATCGGCAAGATGGTGGAGAAACCGCGCGTCCTCGGGGCGGCCACGGACATGGAGACCGTCGAGGAGATGAAGGGCAAGGGCGTCGTCTTCTCCAAGGGGGAGCCGGGTAGCGGGATCGTGGGCGCGAGCGGGCTTTTACTGGGCTTTGGCAAGATCGAGGGGGTCAAGGCCGTCTGCCTCATGGGAGAGACCTCGGGCTACTTCGTGGACCCCAAGGGCGCGGAGGCGGTCCTGCGCATCCTGGCCTCCATCCTGGGCGTGGAGATCGACTTCCGGGAGCTGGAGAGCAAGGCGGAGCAGATAGACCTGATCACCTCCAGGCTGAAGGAGATCGAGACCCCGCAGGAGCCCAAGCGCGAGGACCTGGGCTACATCGGTTAGCAGCCCGGAGCCATTGAGCATGGCGCTGAGGCTGGTCACCAGGCTCACACCAGAGCAGGTCGGGGACCTAATGCGGCTCTTCGAGGACACCTACTGGGCCAGCGAGCGGTCCCGGGACGATGTGGAGAGGATGCTCTCCTCCTCGTCCTTCCTTTTCGGCGTGGTGGACAGCGGCACCGACCGCCTGTTAGCCTTCGCCAGGGTGCTCACGGACGGTGTCTTCCGTGCGGTCATATTCGACGTGGTGGTGGATCCAGGGCGGCGGGGAGAGGGGCTCGCGAGGATGCTCTTCGATGCCATTATCTCCCATCCGATCCTAGGGGAGGTGGAGTACCTGGTCCTGTACTGCAAGGAGGACGTGGTGGGCCTCTACGAGCGATTCGGCTTTACCGAGGACTGCCAAGGCATGCGCCTCATGCTCCGGAAGCGCACCTAGACGAGTCGTGGCCCTGCCCTGTAGATAAGAAAAAAAAGGGGGGAGGTAATCGTGACCCCTGGAACTGAGCGAACGTGCATCCCATCCCATTCTCTCAGGCTTACTTCTTAAGATATTGCTGCTCGAAGGACTCCATGGCCGCCAGGGTCTTCTCCGCGTCCTCCATCTTCTTCACCTTGTCCATCACCAGCTCGACTCGCTGATAGGTGAAGTCGCGGATCGCCGCCCTGATGGCCTCCGACCTTGAGGGGAAGTCGTCCACCTTGACCAGGAAATCGAGGGCTCTTATGTACCTCGCTGGTAGGCGTAACGTGACCTTCTCCAGATCGTCTCCTTCCATCAGCGCACCCTGGGAGACATAAGAGGTCTGTTCGACCTCCTTTGTCGGACGAATGATAACACTAGCACTGTATATATAGATTGCCCTTGTGGAATCAATGTGAGAAGAGGCCGTCAACGATGCCGTTCCCAGCGGTGCGGAGGGAGCAAGGGAGAGGCCCCGCGCCGATGGACAAAATTTCAAATATGGTTTCCGTAATAGGGTTCGTACCCGACTTAGCTCAGTCTGGTTAGAGCGGCTGACTGTAGTAGGTCGCCGGCCTTGCCGGTTTCCAGCCGTTATCAGCAGGCGCCCGGTTCAAATCCGGGAGTCGGGACTTCTCCTCTCACCCCGTCCCTCGGACATGCTCCGCCACCGTGCTGAGGAGCGTCGCCCTCTTCACCGGCTTGGATATGACCTCCCTGGCCCCGGCCTTAAGTATCTCCTCGCCCTTGGTGGAGGAGAATGCGGTTATGGCCAGCACGACCGCCTTGGGGTCCAGGCCGATGATCTCCCGAGTGGCCTCGATGCCGTCCATGCGCGGCATGACCACGTCCATCAGCACGAGGTCGGGGTGTCGGTCCAGGAACATCTCCACCGCCCTCCGGCCGTCCTCTGCCTCGATGACCTCCGTTATGTGCACGTGGTCACTGTCCCCTCCCACCTGGACGTCGCTGTCCGCCAGCATGGTCCTCAGGACCTCCCTGACGAACTCGTCGTCATCGGCCACGAGGATGATGGCGTTCATGGACATCAGGACGGCGATGCGCATTAATTGAGCTTTCCGTCCGGAGCGCTGGCGACCTGGGCGTCATTATCATGCCTGCGCCCCGGGTACCGAGCATTATATATCGCTGGGGCATGAATCAATCGAGGCAGTCGCGCATGCCCCCGATAAGGGCAATGCCGCGCCCACAGGGGGAGTGCCCCATGCACAAGGCTCCGATCAAAGTGCTGGTCATCATCGCTAGGGACGAGGTCCGACGACGCATCCTGGAAATGATGGATAGGTCCACCATAAAGCTGGAAGCGACCGCAGTATCCACCGTCGCAGAGGCCGTGCCCCTCGCAGCCAGCGGTCATCACGAGGTGACCCTCATCGACCTGGAGCTCCCGGAGCTGCCCGGCCTCGATGCGTTGGCCAGGTTCAGGGAGGGCGCTCCCCGAATGCCCGTGACCGTCCTGACCGATTCCTCGGACCAGTCCAGGATGGAGAAGTGCATCCAGATGGGGGCTCAGAACATTGTCGTCCTGGGCCATTTCGACGAGGTCTCGCTTCCCACCTTCCTCATGTGCGCCATGGAGCGCTGCACCGCCGAGGAGATGAACAAGACGCTTAGGGTCGTGAACAGCATCCTCCGCCATGACGTCATGAACCACCTCACCGTCATCGGCGGCTCGCTGGAGCTCTACAGGATGAAGAGGGATGATAAGTTCCTGAGCTCGGCCACCAACGCCGTGGAGCGTTCCGTGGACCTCATAAAGAAAATGAAGGAGGTGGAGAACGTCATCTCGCCCAAGGAGATGAAGAAGGTCGACCTTCGAACGACCTTGGACGAGCTGGTGCGCAAGCACTCCCACGCTCCCGTGCAGTTCATGGTCACCGGCCATGGTGGCGTCCTCGCGGACGATGCCCTGGGATCGGTCTTCGACAATATCATCAGCAACGCCCTGGTGCATTCCTCCACGAACGTGGTGCGCATCGAGATAGACGACCGCCCCGACGAAGGGGTGTGCCAGGTCCGCATCTCGGACCAAGGGATAGGCATCCCCGACGAGGTCAAGCCCAAGATCTGGCAGGAAGGCTACAAGTACGGGAAGAGCGGCCAGTCCGGCCTCGGACTCTTCATCGTGCGCAAGGTGGTCGAGAGGTACGGGGGCAGCGTGACCGTGGAGGACGCCAAGCCCAAGGGCACTGCCTTCGTCGTGCGCCTGCGGCGCTGGGAGGATGGCGCCCCCTGACCTGCCCGAGCTTCGCATTTTTGATTCTGCGAGCGACATGGATATAATGGCACAGCTCGTAGATGGCGAATCGAGCACACTGTCCGGGTTCAGGTGAGATGTTGCCATCATCAGGGAGGAGGAAGGGCAAGGCCTCGAGACAGGGGCGCGCCTCCGCGACGCTGAAGCCGCCCTCGGCCGAGGATTACCGCGTCCTCGCCTCCAACTTCCCAAAGGGCCTTGTGGTGATCATGGACAAGGACATGAGGATCCTTTCCTTGGAGGGCGAGGTCGCCAACAGGCTCTCGGCCAGCAAGGAGGACCTGTTGGGACGGAACCTCATGGAGTTCCTGACGCAGGACGGGAGGGGCATCGTAGCATCCAGGCTGGACGAGGCCCTCCGGGGAGAGCGGGTGGAGACCGACATCCCCTATACCAGCGGCCTGCTGCACGTGCACGTGATACCCATCATGGACGAGGAGCCCCGATGGCTGGTGGTCGGCACCGACGTGACCCACCAGAGGTCGCAGGAGGAGGAGCTGCGCGCCTCCCAGGAGCGCCTCAAGAGCGTCTTCGACCACGCCCTGGTGGGCATCTACCGCACCAACCCGGAGGGCGAGGTCATCATGGCCAATCCGGCCTTGGTCAAGCTCCTGGGATTCTCCAGCTTCGACGAGCTGCAGCAGTGCAACCTCAACACCAACTGGCTCGACGACCAGACGCCCCGCCGCGTCTTCTTGGAGCGGATCGACAAGGAGGGGACGGTGCGGGGAATGGAGTCCACCTGGACCAGGAAGGACGGTCAGATCGTCAACATATTGGACAGCGCCACGGCCATCAAGGACCCGAGCGGGCGCACCCTCTACTACGAGGGCACGGTGGAGAACATCACGGACATCGTCAGGTACCGGCGGAGGATCGAGGAGCTCAACCAGTCCCTGAGGGTCATCAACAGCATCCTGCGGCACGACATAATGAACGACCTGAACGTGGCCATCGGCTCGCTGGAGCTCTACCGGCGGAAGGGCGACCCCAAGCACCTGGAGACGGCCGACCGGACCATGCGCAAGTGCGCCGACCTGATACGCAAGATGAAGGAGCTGGAGTCCATCCTCTCCAGCACCGCCCTCAGGGCCATGAGCGCGAGGGAGGTGGCGCGCGAGGTCATCGGCGGCCACTCCACATCTCCGGTGGAAATAGCCTTGGAGGGGGACGGGCTGATCCTGGCGGACGAGGCGGTGGTACCGGCCCTGGACAACGTGATAAGCAACGCCATCGTGCACGGCCGCAGCGACAAGGTGCGCGTGGACATCTGCCCTTCCCCGGACCGCGCCTGGTGCGATGTTCGGGTATCGGACCATGGCGGCGGAGTGGCGGACGAGATAAAGCAGCTCATCTTCCAGGAAGGGTTCCGATACGGAGAGACCGGGAACACCGGGCTGGGCCTCTACATAGTGAGGAAGACCATGGAGCGCTATGGAGGGAGCGTGACGGTGACGGACAACCAGCCCCATGGAGCGACCTTCGTGATGCGGTTCCGGTCACCATCCGCAGATAGGGCGCCCTCACCTCCGGGCCAGTAGCTCCAGGGCGGTGGACTCAGCGGCCATCAGGACCTCCCCTTCGTGCAATGTGAGCACCTGGCGGTCGCGCATCAGCACCTGGCCGCCGCAAATGCTGGTCCGGACGTTTCCGGCGTTGGCGGAGTAAACGACGTTGGAGACCACGTTGCCGGGCAGGAGGGGCCTCAGGTTGGGGGACTTGCCGTCCAGGATGATGACATCGGCCCGTTTACCGGCCTCGATTGAGCCGAGCTCGTGACCGAGGCCGATGGCCTTGGCGCCGTTGACGGTGGCGAAGTCCAGCACCTGTTGGGCCTTGGCCACGGTGGGATCCCAGCGGCTGCACTTCTGCAGCAGGGACAGAGTCTTCATCTCCCCGAACATGTCCAGGCTGTTGTTGGTGGTGGAACCGTCGGTTCCCAGGGAGACGTTCACACCCTCCGCCAGCATCTCTGGAATGGGGGCCACGCCCCCGGTGGCCAGCTTCATGTTGCTCACTGGGCAGGAGGCGATGGAGGCCCCGGCCCGGGCCAGCGCCCTGACCTCGTTGATGGTGAGCCAGGCGGAATGGGCCGCCAGGCATTGCCGCCCGAGGAAGCCGATGCGCTCCAGCCATTCCGCCGGCCGGCGCCCGGTCGAGGCCTTGTGGTCGTAGACCTCCTTCCTGGTCTCAGATAGATGGAAGTGCAGCAGCAGGCCCTTCTCCAGGGCGAACTCGCGGGAGGCCATGAACGTCTCCTCCGAGCAGACGTAAACGCCCTGCAGGCCAATCCCGGGGATGACCTTCTCCCTCCCTCGGTGTGAATGGAAGAAGCGCTTGCAGTTGTCAAGGGGCACCCCCTTCTGCGTGGTGAACCTCTGGTCCAGGACGGCCCAGCACAGCACCCCCCTGAGCCCAGCCTGCTCCACGGCCTTGGCGATGACGTCCTCAGAGTAGTACATGTCCACGAAGGTGGTGGTGCCAGAGCGGATCATCTCCAGGCAGCCCAGCTTCGTCCCCAGCTCCAGGTCCCTCTCCTCCCGGTGGGCGTCGGCGGCGAACACCCGGTCCAGGAAGTCGCCGAAGGGCATGTCGTCGGCGATGCCCTTCATCAAGGTCATGGCCACATGGGTGTGGGCGTTGACCAGGCCGGGCATGACCACGTCCCCGGCGGCATCGATGACCTCGTCCGCCGAGCCTCGCACCTTGCCCACCTGGGCTATGCGCCCGTCCTCTATGAGCACGTCCCCTTGGAGGACCTCCCTCTTGGCGTTCTGCGTGACCACGGTGCCGCCCTTGATGAGTACGGTCTTCATCTCAACCCGAGGGCCAATCCCGATTTCCGGTAATCAATGTTTGCCGATGAGCGGAGCTCAGCATCGGTTATAAGGGCCTATTTCCTTGACCTGGTCGGATGACCAGGATTACATTCCTCGGCACCGGCGGCGGGCGCTTCGCCACCGTTTACCAGGTGCGCCGCACCGGCGGCATCTACCTGGAGGACGGGGCAAGGGTGCACCTGGACCCGGGCCCGGGAGCGGCCCTGGCCATGCGATTCCTGCGCCTGGACCCGGCCAAGACCGACGCCGTTCTCATCTCCCATTGCCATCCCGACCACTACGGGGACGCGGAGGTGATGCTGGAGGGCATGACCGCCTGCTCCTTCTCGCGCCGCGGGGTACTAGCGGGGAGCAAGAGCTCGATCCTGGGCAACGGGGATTACGGCCCTGCGGTGTCCGACTACCACCGGCGCATCGTCCTGGAGGCAAGGACCATGTTACCCGGTGACGCGCTGAGCGTCAAGGATCTGGGCGTCAGGGCCACGCGCACCGCGCACAGCGACCCGGACGGGATCGGCTTCCGCTTCAGCACCTCGGAGGGAGATGTGTGCTATGTGAGCGACACCGAGCTCAAGGAGGATGTGGCCGATGAGCATGTGGGGGCCAGGGTGCTCATCATGAGCGTCACCCGGCCCCTGCGCTCCCGAGTAAGGAACCACATGAGCACGGAGGACGCCGCCGAGATGGCCTCGGCGATAGGACCGGAGGTGGCGGTCATCACCCATTTCGGCTCCAAGATGGTGCATGATGGGGTGGAGGCGCAGCGCCGCTATGTGGAGGACTCATCGGGAGTGCGCACCATCGCCGCGGAGGACTTCATGGTCCTGGACATGGGAAAGAGGATAAGAGCCCGGCGCGGATGGCGGCCGGGATGATTTCGACGGTGCGGGGGCAGGATGGCGGTGGCCAAGGCAGGCACAGGAGGGAGCGTGAAGGCGGGGAGAAAAGAGAATCACGTTTACGTCAGGTCGGTCTCCTTCCGCCCTCGGGGCAGGATGGACGGCAAGACCCTCTCCATGGCTCTGAGCGTATCCATGGCCATGGGCTTCGAGGCCTTGCTCGTGGACGGGGTTCTAGAGGGACGGATCCAAGCCCAGGCAACAACCGATGATGGCCGGGTGCGTGTGACGCATTCGGGCCCGGGGCCCAAGGTGGAGGCGGAGGACTCGCTTGGCGGAGCCATGGTGCGAGAGGGCAAG
>JALOTM010000037.1 GCA_025457905.1 Methanomassiliicoccales archaeon | reverse complement strand
CTGATGGTCTCCCCCTCCTCTCCGAGGAGCGAGGTGGTGGGGGTGGACCATTGGAGGTGGCGACTGGTGGTCAGGCTCCGCTCCCCGCCGGAGAAGGGCGAGGCGAACCAGGAGCTGGTGACCCTCCTGGGCCGCTTGTTCTCGGCCCCGGTGGAGGTGCTGAGGGGGCACTCCTCGCGCATGAAGACCGTCTCCGTCCGCACCACCAAGGAGGGGGCGTTGCAGGCCCTCGAGAGCCTTCCATCCCATGGGGGCGTGTCCGCCGGCGGGCGGCCATCACGATGAGCGGAATTCATTGACATTTCTTGGTCCGAAGGGGCATTCTCAATGGTATTTGGCGGCACTGCACCTGCCGCAGATCCCATAGACATCCATGTGCTTTCCGGCCGGCTTGAAATCCGTGGCCGCTGCCACCTTGCTGGTGATCTCCTCGACGGTGATATCGTCCAGGTCCGTGATGCGATCGCACTTCAGGCAGATCAGGTTGATGTGAGGGCTCACATTGGGGTCGAACCGTGCCTGCCCTTTGGGCGAATTGATCTCCTGCACCAGGTCCAATTCCCGGAGCACCTCCAGGGTCTTGTAGACCGTGGCCAGGCTCACGGTGGGATAGACCTTCTTCACCTCTTCATACACTCGCTGGGCCGAGGGGTGGGCCTTGCTCTTCAGAGCGATCTGGCAGATGGCTATCCTCTGTGGGGTGGCCTTGTACCCTTTGCTGCGCAGTGCCTCGACTGCCGAGGTGTCCGAGGTAGGATCTCTTGCCATGTTGATTATTAGGTAATAAAAATTCTTAAATAAGCCCTTTTCGCAATAGTATGCCATTCGCAACCGGTTATTTCTGAATGAGAAGAAACGCCTTACCGATTATCAAGGAGCCGTACTAGCATGGATGATAAGAAGGGACCTGCCGACCGTGAGAAGAGAACGAACCGGGATTGGTGGCCGAACCAGTTGGACCTGAGCATCTTGCATAAGCCCTCCCCCCTGTCCAACCCCATGGGCAAGGGTTTCAACTACGCTGAGGAGTTCAGCAAGCTCGACCTGAAGGCCCTGAAGAAGGACCTCAAGGCGCTGATGACCGACTCCCAGGACTGGTGGCCGGCGGACTACGGCCACTATGGGGGGCTGTTCATCCGCATGGCCTGGCACAGCGCGGGCACCTACCGCAGGGGCGATGGCCGAGGGGGCGCCGGCTCTGGCCAGCAGCGCTTCCCTCCGCTGAACAGCTGGCCGGACAACGTCAACCTGGACAAGGCGCGCCGCCTGCTCTGGCCCGTCAAGCAGAAATACGGCAGGGGGATCTCCTGGGCCGACCTGATGATCCTGGCCGGCAACTGCGCCCTGGAGTCCATGGGCTTCAAGACCTTCGGGTTCGGCGGCGGGCGCGAGGACGTCTGGGAGCCGGAGGAGGTGTACTGGGGGGCCGAGGCCAAGTGGCTCGACGACAAGCGCTACTCCGGCAACAGAGACCTGGAGAACCCTCTGGCCGCGGTGCAGATGGGCCTGATCTACGTCAACCCGGAGGGCCCGAACGGCATGCCTGACGCGGTGGCCTCCGGGCGCGATGTCCGGGAGACGTTCAGGCGCATGGGGATGAACGACGAGGAGACGGTCGCCCTGGTCGCCGGAGGTCACACCTTCGGCAAATGCCACGGCGCCGGCCCCGCGTCCCATGTGGGCCCCGAGCCGGAGGGAGCGGGAATCGAGGAGCAGGGCCTGGGCTGGAAGAGCAGCTTCGGCAAAGGAAAGGGGGGCGACACCATCAGCAGCGGCCTCGAGGGCGCCTGGAAGCCCAACCCCACCAAGTGGGACATGGGCTACCTGAACACGCTGTTCAAGTACGACTGGAACCTGGTGAAGAGCCCCGCCGGCGCCTACCAGTGGGTCCCGACCGACCCGGCCGCGGCCACCACCGTGCAGGACGCGCACGACCCTTCCAAGCGGCATGCCCCCATGATGACCACCGCGGACCTGTCCCTGAGGATGGACCCCATCTTCGCGCCCATCGCCAAGAGGTTCCGCGACAACCCCGAGGAGTTCGCGGAGGCCTTCGCGCGAGCATGGTTCAAGCTCACCCACCGCGACATGGGGCCCCGAACGCGCTACCTCGGGCCGGAGGTGCCGACGGAGGAGCTCATCTGGCAGGACCCGATACCCGAGGTCGACCATGAGCTGATCGGCGCGAGGGACATAGCCGACCTGAAGGCCAGGATCCTGGCCTCCGGCCTGTCCGTCTCCCAGCTGGTCTACACCGCCTGGTCCTCGGCGTCCACGTTCCGCGGCTCGGACAAGAGGGGCGGCGCCAACGGGGCGCGCATCCGCCTCGCCCCGCAGAAGGACTGGGCGGTGAACCACCCGGAACAGCTGGAGAGGGTGCTGCGCACCCTGGAGAAGATCCAGAAGGGGTTCAACGGCAAACAGAAGGGGGGCAAGAGGGTCTCCCTCGCCGACCTGATCGTCCTGGGAGGATGCGCCGCCGTCGAGGAGGCCGCCAAGAGGGCCGGTCAAAAGGTGGTTGTGCCCTTCGCACCGGGGCGCATGGACGCGTCGCAGGAGCAGACCGACGAGGAGTCGTTCAGCGTCCTCGAGCCGGCCGCGGACGGGTTCCGCAACTATCTGAGGGCAAGGTTCTCCGTGCCCCCGGAGGAGCTGCTGGTCGACCGCTCGCAGCTGCTGGCGCTGACCGCCCCGGAGATGACGGTGCTGGTGGGCGGGATGCGAGTCCTCAACGCCAATCACGGCCAGTCGCAGCACGGTGTCCTCACCAAGCGGCCAGAGACGCTAACCAACGACTTCTTCGTGAACCTCCTGGACATGAGAACCGAATGGAAGGCGTCCAAGAAGGACCCGGAGGTCTTCGAGGGCCGCGACCGGGCCACGGGGAAGCTGAAGTGGACCGGCACCCGCGTGGACCTCGTCTTCGGCTCTAACTCGCAGCTAAGGGCCCTGGCCGAGGTGTACGCCTGCCAGGACTCCCCAGGCAAGTTCGTGCAGGACTTCGTGGCGGCCTGGAGCAAGGTGATGGACCTGGACCGCTTCGACCTGGCCCGGCCGAAGTGAGGTTTAGACCGACGAAACGCCTAAAAAAACATAAAACGATTCGGGGCGGGATCCACTGCCAGCCGCGATGGCAGCATCCCCCCTCCTAATTTACCAATTCTCGGCTCGGGCCACATTTAAATGGGGGCCATGGCTATGGTGGTGCCGCCGCTGGAACGAGCATGAGGGACCCCGAGGAGACCTTGGAGGAGTTGTCCATCATCCTGGACGAGCTCAGGGAGAGGAGCCACGAGATGGTGGTCCTGGTGGAGGGACAGAAGGACCGCGCCGCCATGTCCGTCCTGGGCGTCGACGGGGAGGTGTGGCAGGTGCAGGGCCCGAGCAGCATCTTCTCCACCGCCGAGCGCCTGGCCAGGGAGGGGAAGGGCGCCATCATCCTGACCGACTGGGACCGCAAGGGCGGGCAGCTGGCCCGCCTGCTGCGCGAGGCCCTCAAGGCCAACGCCGTGCCCTACGACGACCAGATCAGGATGCGCCTCGTAACGCTTGTGAAGACGGAGATCAAGGACATCGAGTCCCTCCCCGCCTTCTTCACCAGGCTGGTAGCGCTATCCCAGGCCTCGGGAATCGCCGCCGACATCGAGGCCATGAAGGAGCGGAAGGCGTCCAAGGAGTACCGCCCCGGCCCGGGCGGCCGCGACACGTGATACCCAGACGCATGCCATCAGCAATGTTTTTAATCGCGTATTGGGTAGCGTGGGCGTTAACATGAAGCATGCCGCGGAGATGCTGTCCGAGCTGGGGCTGAGCAGCGTTGACCAGCTGTTCGAGGATGTGCCGCGCGAGGTGCGCACCAACGGACTGCGCCTGCCCAGGGGCATGTCCGAGGCGGAGGTGCTGCGCCACGTCCGCTCCATGATGGCGCAGAACCTGTGCGCGGACGACCATCCCTGCTTCCTGGGAGCGGGCATCTACAACCACTTCGTGCCCTCGGCCGTCCGCACCATCGTCTCCCGCTCCGAGTTCATCACCTCGTACACGCCCTACCAGCCGGAGGTGAGCCAGGGCATGCTGCAGGCCCTCTTCGAGTACCAGAGCTACATCGCCGAGCTCACCGGCCTGGACGCCGTCAACTCCAGCAACTACGACGCCTCCACGGCCCTGGGGGAGGCGGCCTCCATGTGCATGCGCCTGAACGAGCGCAAGCGCTTCCTCGTCCCCGAGGCCATGAGCTGGGAGCGGAAGAGCGTCCTGCGCAACTACGCCGCCGGGCCGGGCATAGAGGTGGTGGAGTACTCCTACGACCCCTACACGGGCGAGCTGGACCTGGAGGACCTGCGCTCCAAGGCCACCCCCGGGACCTCGGGCATCTACGTCGAGGTGCCGAACTTCCTCGGCGTCATCGATTCCCACGCCCCCATGCTGAAGCAGGAGTTCCCGGATGTGGCGCTGGTCGTCGGCGCCAACCCCGTCTCCCTGGGGGCGCTGAAGGCCCCGGGCGACTACGGCGCGGACATCTGCATCGGGGAGGGGCAGCCCCTGGGAATGCCCATGAGCTTCGGCGGGCCTCTGCTGGGATTGTTCGCGTGCCGGCAGGAGCATGTGCGCAAGATGCCTGGGCGCGTGATCGGCATGACCCGGGACGCGGAGGGGGAGAAGGCCTACTGCATGACGCTGCAGACGCGCGAGCAGCACATCCGGCGCTCCAAGGCCACCTCCAACATCTGCACCAACGAGGCCCTCATGGCCGTGGCCGCGGCCGCCTACCTGAGCATCCTGGGGAAGGAAGGGCTGGAGACCCTGGCGAAGGTGAACATGGCCCGCGCCCTCAAGCTGCAGAAGCTCATCGGCCAGCTGGAGGAGTTCGACTCCCCGGCCTTCGACGCCTACCATTTCAACGAGTTCGCGGTGCGCACGCCCGTGCGCCCGGAGAAGATCAACAAGCTGCTCATCAAGAAGGGCATCATCGGGGGGCTGCCGCTCCATGGCCACATCCGCCAGCTGGAGGACCACATGCTCCTGTGCGCCACCGAGCTGACCTCGGACGAGGACATGGAGAGGCTCGTGGAAGCCCTCAGGGAGGTGCAGTGATGTACCGGCAGGCCAAGCACGACCGGCGCCTCATCATGGAGAAGGACGGCTCCTCCGACTTCGACGTCCCCTTCTCGGACGACCTGCAGGGCCTGGAGGACTTCGCCCCGGCCGGCATGCTGCGCGAGTCGCTGGACCTGCCCTCCCTGCCGGAGAGGGAGGTGGTGAAGCATTACGTGAACCTGAGCCAGATGAACTTCAGCGTGGACAACGGCCTCTACCCTCTGGGATCGTGCACCATGAAGTTCAACCCCAAGTACGCGGACGTGCTCGCCTCCCTGCCGACGGTCGCGGGCCTCCACCCCTACCAGGACGAGGACTCCGTGCAGGGCGCCCTGCGCCTCCTGCACGACCTGGAGCTGGCGCTGTGCGAGGTGTCCGGCATGGACGCCGTCACCCTGCAGCCCGCGGCCGGCGCCCACGGCGAGTTCACCGGCATGCTCCTGGCCAAGGCCTACCATGCCAAGAGCCAGGAGCCGAGGACGCAGGTGGTGGTACCCGACTCCGCCCACGGCACCAACCCCTCCAGCGCGGCCATGGCCGGCTTCGAGGTGATCGAGATACCTTCCGGGGAGGACGGCTGCGTGGACCTGGAGGCGCTGCGGGCCGCGGTGGGCGAGAGGACCGCCGCCCTCATGATCACCAACCCCAACACCCTGGGCATCTTCGAATCGCAGATCCGGGAGATAGCCAAGGTGGTCCATGAGGCCGGCGCCCTGCTCTACTACGACGGCGCCAACCTGAACGCGGTCATGGGCCGGACCTCCCCCGGGGCCATGGACTTCGACATCGTGCACTTCAACCTGCACAAGACCTTCGCCACGCCGCACGGGGGCGGCGGCCCGGGCGCCGGGCCGGTGGGGGTGAGGGAGAGGCTGGTGCCCTTCCTGCCGGTCCCCAGGATCGTGCAGCGCGAGGGCCGCTACCGCCTGGACTACGACCGGCCGGACTCCATCGGCACGGTGCGCTCCTTCTACGGCAACTTCGCGGTGCTGGTGCGGGCGTACTCCTACATCCTGAGGAAGGGGGCCGACGGCCTGCAGGAGGCCTCGGAGAGGGCGGTGCTCAACTCCAACTACCTGAAGCGCAGGCTGGCTCCCTCCTACCCCGCGAAATACAAGGAGCTGAGGAAGCATGAGTTCGTGGTCTCCTGCAAGCGGCTCAAGGAGGAGCGGGGGGTGCGCGCGCTGGACGTGGGCAAGAGGCTGCTGGACTACGGCTACCACGCCCCGACCATATACTTCCCGGCGCTGGTGGAGGAGGCGCTCATGATCGAGCCCACCGAGACCGAGACCCGGGAGACGCTGGACCAGTTCGCGGAGGCCATGCTGCGCATCGCCGGAGAGGACCCCGAACTGGTCAGGTCCGCGCCGCACAACGCCTCCGTGCGCCGCGTGGACGAGGTCTTCGCCGCCAAGGAGGCCATCCTCTCCTACCGCGCCTTCAAGAGGAGGGCGGCCAAATCCTCCCCCAAGGGCTAGGCTCAGCGAGGATTTTTCTGCGAGCAGAGCCATGGACGCCGCATGATGGCGTCGGCCGAGCCCGTGGAGGGGACGAGCGAGGCGGCGGCTGCGGCCGCCCGGGCCAGCAAGGGGCTCTTCGTGGTCTTCGAGGGCATCGACGGCTCCGGCAAGAGCACGGTGTCCAGGCTTGTTTTCGAGGAGCTTTCGGCGGCCCTGCCCGGGAGGGTGGTGCTCACGGCCGAGCCCACGGACTCCTTCATCGGCGATGCCGTGCGCCATGCCAACTCCTCCGACGTGGACCTTCTGGCCGAAGGGCTGCTCTTCGTGGCGGACCGGGCCGAGCACACCCGCCAGATCCGCGCCTGGCTGGAGGCGGGCAAGGTCGTCCTGTGCGACCGCTACGCGGCCAGCACCATCGCCTACCAGGGGGCCCTGCTCTCCGAGCGCCTGGGGGGCACCAGGATCGCGGTGGACTGGCTGAAGCTGGTGAACGAGCCGGCCATCATCGCCCCCGACCTGACGCTGCTGCTGACCGTCAAGGTATCACTAGCGCTCAAGCGCCTGCGCTCCCGCCGGGAGCTCACCAAGTTCGAGGAGGACGGCTACCTGGGGGAGGTGGACCTCATCTACCGCTCCCTGGCCATGGAGGACCGCTCCTTCGTGACGCTGGACGCCTCCCGGCCGGCGGCGGAGGTGGCCAAGGAGGCCCTTCGCTATATAAGAAGCAAGATTTAAAGACGGCAAGGGGATGGCCCCTCATGCATCCGTC
>JALOTM010000036.1 GCA_025457905.1 Methanomassiliicoccales archaeon | reverse complement strand
AGGCACTTCGGCCAGGCGATCGCGGAGACGATCACGGAGATATGATGAGGATCTGCGTTTCCATCGTCGAGGAGAGCGTGGAGGGCGCCGCCAGGGCCGTGGCCGAGGCCAAGGACGGCGGGGCGGACCTGGTCGAGGTCAGGTTCGACCTGATGCCCTCCCTGCCGACGGACCTGTCGCCCTTCAAGGCCCTCGACATCCCCAAGATCGCCACCCTGAGGACGGCCTCGCAGGGTGGCAGGTTCTCGGGCACGGAGAGGGCCCGCTTGGGGCTCTACCAGTCATGCCTCAGGTCCGGATTCGATATGGTGGACCTGGAGCTGGGCTCGCCGCTGCTGGAGCGCCGCGACCGCGAGCTGCGCCACGCGGGGGTGATATGCTCCTATCACGATCATCAGGGGACGCCCTCGCCGTCGTCCATCCTGGAGAGGCTGGTGCTGGCGTCGGCCAAGGAGACCCTACCCAAGGCCGCCTTCCAGGTGCGGGGGGCGAAGGACCTGCTGTCCATCGCGGACGCGGCCAGGCTCTACTCCTCCACGGGCAAGGAGTTCGTTCTCATAGGCATGGGGGAGATGGGGGAGCTGACCAGGCTGAGGGCCGACCGGCTGGGCTGCGCCTACACCTATGCATCTCTCGCCCAAGGAAAGGAGGCCGCCCCCGGACAGCTGGACCTGGCCACTATGCGCTCCCTCTCGGACGACGCGCCGATCCTGGGCATCATCGGGCATCCGCTGGGACATACGCTCTCGCCCCGCCTGCACCATGCCGCCCTCAAGGAGGTGGGGCTGGGGGGCAGGTACCTCCGCCTCGACGTCGCCCCGGAGGAGCTGGAGGACTTCCTGCAGGTGGCCTTGGAGTACGACATAAGAGGGTTCAACGTCACCATCCCCCACAAGGAGGCCATCGTCCCGCTCCTGGACCGCCTGGACGGCTCCGCGGACAAGGTCGGGGCGGTGAACACCGTGCTCCTCCAGGACGGCCAGCTCATCGGACATAACACGGACGCGCACGGCGTGGAGATGACCTTCAGGGAGATGGGCGTGGAGGCCAAGGGCAAGAAGGCCCTGGTCGTCGGGGCGGGGGGCGCCGCCAAGGCCTGCTGCTCCTTCCTCTCCGCCTCCGGCGCCAAGGTCAGCGTCTACAACCGGACCAGGCAGAGGGCCGAGGACCTGGCCAAGCGCTTCCGCGGCTGCCGGGCGACCGACCTGGAATCGATGACCCTGGAGCGCTTCGATATCGTGGTCAACTGCACGCCCCTCGGCATGGCTGGCTTCCCCTCAGGGCTGCCGCTCCCGGAATCGGTCCTGGGCGAGGGGCAGTTCGTGATGGACACGGTGTACAACCCCCCGGAGACCGAGCTGCTGCGAGTGGCCAAGGCCAAAGGCGCCCTCACCGCCAACGGCGAGAGGATGCTGGCGCACCAGGCGCTGCGCTCCTTCTCCCTGTGGACCGGGAAGGACCCGGGCGTGGAGGTCATGTACAGGGCGCTCAGGGAGGCCTCAGGATGAGGGGGAGGGGGACGTCGCACGGCGCGGGCACCATCGTCAACGCCATCGCCACCGGCCGCGGGGCCGCGTTCGGCCTGGACCTTTTGACGGAGGCGGAGGTGGAGCTGGACTCCAGCGGCGAGATCAAGGTCATCATCGAGGGGTTCGAGGGCGAGCCCACCGCCCTGGCGGAGAGGTGCGTCCTCAACGTCCTGAACAAGGAGGCCCCCCGGGAGGGCTACGGGGCCACGGTCACCACCCGCTCCCAGATCCCCATCTCCCGGGGGCTCAAGAGCTCCAGCGCCGCGGCCAACGCCATCGTGCTGGCCACCTACCAGGCGCTGGATAAGGAGGTGGAGCCGCTGAGGGCCGTGAGGGTGGGCACCAAGAGCGCCATCGAGGCCAAGGTCTCGGTCACCGGCGCCTTCGACGACGCCTGCGCCTCCCTGCTGGGGGGCGTGGTGCTCACCGACAACCGGCGGGAGAGCATCGTCAGGCGCGCCTCCCTGCCCCCCGGGCTGGCCGCCGTCGTGCACGTGCCGAGCTTCCAGGTGCGCAAGCAGGGCCTGCCGCTGGAGAGGATAAGGGCGGTCGCCCCGGCCGCGGAGGCGGCCTTCGAGCGCGCCCGCAAGGGCCACTACAAGGAGGCCATGCTCATCAACTCCCTGGCCTACGCCTCGGCGCTGGGCCAGGGCCTGGACGCCATGTACGGGGCGCTGGGGGCGGGCGCTTACGCCGCCGGCCTGTCCGGCACCGGCCCGGCCACGGTGGTCCTCTGCGCGCAGGAGAATCTAAGCGCCATCAAGGCGCTCTTCGACCCGGCGGAGGTCATCACCGCCAACATTTACGACCCGGAGGGAGAGAAATGAGGCTCGTCGTCAATCCTTCGCCGGCCAGCGGCACCATCGCCGCCTCGCCGTCCAAGAGCTACTCGCACCGCGCGCTGACCTTCGGCCTGCTGGCCGACGGTCGCTCCCAGCTGAGGGAGGTGCTGCTCAGCGGCGACACGCTCGCCACGCTGGGCGCCGCCAGGCTGTTCGGGGCCCGGGCCGAGGTCTCCGGTCCCAACGTCACCATGGACGGAGGCAAGCTGGCCTGCCCCGAGGACGTCGTCGACTGCGAGAACTCCGGGACCACCATGCGCCTCATGGCCGGGGTGGCCTCGCTCCTGCCCTGCGCCACCGTCCTGACCGGGGACGCCTCGATACGGAAGAGGCCGATGCAGCCGCTCATCGACGCGCTGAGGCAGCTGGGAGTGGAGTGCGCCTCCACCCGCGGCAACGGCCTGGCGCCGCTCATCGTGAAAGGTCCTAACAAAGGCTCCAAATGCAGCATCAAGGGGGACGTCAGCTCGCAGTTCATCTCCTCCCTGCTCATCTGCTCCGCATTGAAGGAGGTGGACACCGAGGTGGAGCTCACCACGCCCCTCAAGTCCCGGCCATACGTGGAGATCACCATGGGCATGATGCGCACCTTCGGCGCCCGGGTGGAGATGAACAAGAGGGGCTTCCTAGTCGAGGGGAGGCAGAGGTACGTGGCCCAGAGCTACCGGGTCCCAGGCGACTACTCCTCCGCCGCCTTCCCCCTGGCCGCGGGGGCGCTCACCGCGGGGGTGGCCGTCACCGGCCTGGACCCCGAGGACAAGCAGGGGGACAGGCGCATCGTGGACATCATGGAGGAGATGGGCGCGGAGGTGCGCCGCGGGCAGAGCTCGCTGAGGGTCTCCAAGGGAAGGCTGCAGGGCATCACCATCGACCTGGCGGACGCGCCGGACCTGTTCCCCATCGCCGCGGTGCTGGGCACCCAGGCCAAGGGGCGGACGGAGATCGTCAACGCCGAGCACGTGCGCCTCAAGGAGAGCGACCGCATCAAGGCCACGGCGGACTTCCTCAAGGCCATGGGCGCGGAGGTTAGGGAGACCAGGGACGGCTGCGTGGTCCAGGGCCCCTCGAGGCTGCACGGGGCCATCGTGGACTCGCTGGGCGACCACCGCATCCTCATGGCCGCGGCGGTGGCGGCCATGGTGGCGCAGGGCACCACCTCCATCACCGAGGGCGACTGCTACCGGATATCCTACCCCGGGTTCGTGGAGGACATGAGCGCTCTGGGCGCGAACATGAGGCTGGTGGAATGAACACCTACGGCCGCGGGTTCAGGGTGACCATCTTCGGGGCCAGCCACGGGCCGGGCGTGGGCTGCGTGATCGACGGGTGTCCCGCCAACGTGCTCGTGGGCCAGGAGAGGGTGCAGAGGGAGGTCGACCGCCGCAAGCCCTCCCCGGGCATCGGCACCCCCCGGGCCGAGGAGGACCTGGTGCAGCTTCAGTCGGGGATATTGGAGGAGAGGACCACCGGCGCCCCCATCCAGATATTCATCCAGAACAAGGACCGGGACAGCTCCAAGTACCTGGGGTTCAGATCCACGCCCCGCCCCGGGCACGCCGACTACCCCGCGCTGGTGAAGTACGGCAAGGGCCACGACATCCGGGGCGGGGGGCAGTTCTCGGGGCGCATGACCGCGCCCCTGGCCGCCGCGGGGGCGGTGGCCAAGGCCCTGCTGGAGGGCGAGGGCATCAGGATCGGGGCCTACGCCCGCAGCATCGGCACCGTCGAGGATGCCGAGGAGCGCTCTCTGGACGACGTCCTGGACAAGGTGTACTCCCGCCCCACGCGGGCCGCGACCGACGGGCTGGACCGGCTCATGTCCGAGGAGATCCTGGCGGCCAGGCAGGAGCAGGACTCGGTGGGGGGCGTGGTGCGCTGCCTGGCGGACGGCCTGCCCGTCGGCCTGGGAGAGCCGTTCTTCGACACCTTGGACGGCGAATTGGCCAAGTTCATGTTCGCCATACCGGCGGTCAAGGGGGTGGAGTTCGGGAGCGGCTTCTCGGCGGCGCGGGCGCGCGGCTCGCAGAACAACGACGCCTACCGCTTCCAGGACGGGAAGGTGGTCACCCTCACCAACCACGCCGGGGGGGTGCTGGGCGGCATGAGCAGCGGCATGCCCCTGGACATCAAGGTGGCCTTCAAGCCCACGGCCTCCATACCGCGCGAGCAGAGGACCGTGGACCTCGGCACCGGGAAGGAGGCCATGATTAAAATCGAGGGACGGCATGACCCATGCATAGCGCCCCGCGCGGTCGTGGTCGTGGAGGCCGCGGCCGCCCTGGTGCTCGCGGACCTGATGATGAGGGGTGGTTACATTGCCAGACAATGTTGACGCCATAAGGTGGCACATCGAGGAGGTGGACAACCAGATCATGGACCTGATCGGGGAGCGCATGCGCCTGGCCCTGCAGATGGGGCAGTTCAAGGTGGGCAAGGGCATGGCCGTCAGGCACATGCGCGTGGAGGAGCAGGTGGAGGCCCGCTACGTGTCCAGGGCCAAGCAGTCCGGCATCTCGGAGGAGGCGGCCAGGCGCATCGCCCACACCCTCCTGCACGAGAGCGTGGACGCGCAGTTCCGCATCCCCCACTCCGAGCCCAAGCGCATCACCGTGGTCGGGGGCTCGGGGAAGATGGGGGCCTGGCTCTGCCGCTTCTTCGACGCCCAGGGGCACAAGGTCATGGTCAACGACATCGTCTCCTCGACCAGCTTCCCCTACGAGAACGACCTGCGCAGGGCGGTGAGCCACGCCGAGGTGGTGGTGCTGTGCACGCCCATCTCCACCGCCAAGGACACCCTGGAGAAGGTGCTGGCCCTCAAGCCCAAGGGGCTGGTGTTCGACATCACCTCCATCAAGGCTCCGGTCACGCCGCTCCTGGAGAAGGCCGCGGAGAAGGGGATGAAGGTGGCCTCGGTGCACCCCATGTTCGGGCCGGACACCACCTCCCTGCTGGACCGCAACATCCTGGTGTGCGACTGCGGCTCCAAGGAGGGCACGGAGGAGGCGCTGGCGCTGTTCTCCAGCTCCGGCGCCAACGTGCACTCCATCAAGATAGGCGAGCATGACCGGCTGATGTCCGTGGTGCTGGGCATGCCGCACGCCCTGAGCATCGCCTTCTTCAACGCCCTGACCAACAGCGGCCTCTCCCGCGAGGAGCTGGAGAGGGCCTCCTCCACCACCTTCCGCCACCAGGAGTGCACCTCCCGGAGGGTGGCCCTGGAGAACCCAGAGCTTTACTATGAGATACAGCATGTCAACCCGCACACGCGCGAGGCCCTCGACCTGCTGGTGCGCTCCATAGAGGAGATTCGCCAGGCGGCCATGGCCGAGGAGGGCGAGGAGTTCGGGCGCCTGATGGAGAACGGACGCAACTACTACGGAGGGAGAGAATGAGGAAGGTACAGGTCGCGGTCCTGGGAGCGACGGGAATGATCGGACAGCGCTTCGTGCAGCTGCTGGAGGGGCACCCCTGGTTCGATATTGGGGGCCTGTTCGCCTCGGAGCGCTCGGATGGCAAGAAGCTGGGCGAGGTCAACAAGGTCAAGGACCACGCCTTCATGCCGGAGACCCTCTCCCGCCGCATCGAGCAGATCGACGCGGCCAAGATCGCCAAGACCTGCCGGGTGGCCTTCTCCGGGCTGCCTTCCGATGTGGCCAAGGACATCGAGACCAAGCTGGCCGAGGCCGGGGTGGCGGTGTTCTCCAACGCCGCCTCGCACCGCATGGACAGGGACGTGCCCATCATCATCCCCGAGGCCAACTCCGAGCACCTGGAGATCGTGAGGGCCCAGCCCACCTTCGCCCACGGGGGCTTCATCGTCACCAACGCCAACTGCTCCACCACGGGCATGGCCGCGCCCCTCAAGGCGCTGCAGGACCCCTTCGGGCTGGAGCAGGTCATGGTCAGCACCTACCAGGCCGTTTCCGGCGCCGGCTATCCGGGCGTGCCCTCGCTGGACATCCTGTCCAACGTGGTGCCGTACATCAAGAACGAGGAGGAGAAGATGGAGGAGGAGGCCGCCAAGATCCTGGGGACCTACCACCTGGGTCAGATCCACGACGCCGAGTTCCAGGTGCTGGCGTCCTGCGCCCGCGTGCCGGTGCACGACGGCCACCTGGAGGCCCTGGTGGTCAAGACCAGGTCCAACCCCAGCGCCGAGGACTGCGTCAGGGCCATGCGCGAGTTCCGGGCCGAGCCCCAGAGGCTGGAGCTGCCCTCCGCCCCCAAGGTGCCCATCATCGTCCGCGACGAGCCGGACCGGCCGCAGCCGCTGTGGGACGTGAACGCCGGCGAGCCGGCGCGCGCCAAGGGCATGGCGGTGACCGTGGGCCGGGTGCGAAAGAAGGATAAGTACGTCAAGTTCTTCCTACTCTCCCACAACACCATCCGGGGCGGGGCGGGAGGCTCGGTCATCAACGCCGAGCTGGCGCACGCCAAGGGCATGCTGAAGTAGGAGAAGCCTCCTACGAGCTTGCCGTGAGGGCCGAGGCGAGGGCATGAAGCGGACCTACGAGGAGATCAACCAGAAGATCAGGAAGGGCGAAGCCGTGGTGATGACCGCAGAGGAGGTCATCGGCCTGGTGGAGCGCGAGGGCGTGGAGAAGGCGGCGAGGGAGGTGGACGTGGTCACCACCGGCACCTTCGGCGCCATGTGCTCCTCGGGCGCCTTCATCAACTTCGGCCACTCCGAGCCGCCCATCAAGATGACCAAGGTCTGGCTGAATGACGTGCCGGCCTACACGGGCATCGCCGCCGTGGACGCCTACATAGGCGCCACGGAGCTGCGCGAGGACGGCAACATGGAGTACGGCGGGGCGCACGTCATCGAGGACCTGGTCGCCCGCAGGCCGGTGCGCCTCCGGGCCACCTCCTACGGCACGGACTGCTACCCGCGCAAGGAGATAGACACCTACATCTCCCTGGCCACGGTGAACCAGGCCTACATGTACAACCCCCGCAACTCCTACCAGAACTACGGGGTGGCCTCCAACTCCTCGGAGAG
>JALOTM010000235.1 GCA_025457905.1 Methanomassiliicoccales archaeon | reverse complement strand
TCCGTGTGCACCAGCCCGCAGGGCACGTCGAGGCTAGTGAGGACGGGGTCCAGCTCCACCACGCTGCTGCCCCCGTGGCGCTCATCGTTGACGTACTCGAACAGCACCAGGTCGAGGGCGTTGAGATCGTCGACCGGCAGCGACCCCAGGTCGCACCTGTCCGGGTTGGTGTCGATCTCCACGCCGGCCAGGACCCGGATGCCGTCGTGGCGGCGCTGCGCCTCCCTTATCTCCGCGATGTAGTCCAAGAGCCCTTCCGCCGGGACGCAGCGGCGCACCTTCTCCGTCTGGAAGTGGTCGGTGATGGCCACTGCGTCCAGGCCGCCGCGCTTGGCCTCCTTCACGATATCGTCGATGGAGAAGCTGCCGTCCGAGTGGAGCGAGTGCACGTGCAGGTTGGAGCGGAGGGGCATCCGGGACCATGAGATTCCCTGCCCCTAGATAACAGGTGCGCTCCCGGCCTCGAGGGATGAGAACGATGCTAGCGCACCTGCTCCCACTTCTCCAGCTCCTGCACGCTGGATAGCGTGCCGCCGCGCCGGATCTCCTCGCGGATGCGGTTCTCGCGCTCGAACACGTCCACCGCCCGGTTGGCGATCTCCACCGCCGACTCCTGCGGCACCACGATGACGCCGCTCTCGTCCCCGATGACCCAGTCCCCGGTGCGGACCGCCTGCCCCCCGCACACGATCTCCTGGCCTATGCCGCCATGGCCCTTGGGCTCGCCGGCGTGCGGAACCACGTACCGAGAGAAGCACGGGAACCCCATTTCCAGTATGGTGTCCATGTCCCGGGCCGAGCCGTCGATGACCACGCCCTGCACGCCCTTGAGCTGGGCGCTCAGGGAGGCCAGCTCGCCCCAGACGCCGATGTCGCTGCCGCCGGCGTCGATGACGATCACGTCCCCCTTGGAGGCCCGGTCGATGGCCTCCACCGGCTTGGCCCAGTCCCCCTTGGCGGTCTGGACCGTGAGCGCCCGCCCCACCATCCTCTGGCCGTGCGCGATGTGCGGGAGGATGCCCTGCATCACCCCGCGCTTGTGCTGCGCGTCGGCGATGTTGGGCGTGGACACCTTGGAGAAGGCCTGGAAGAGCTCGTCCGGCGCGAACTTGCGGGAGATGGCCTGGGAGGCCCTCTCGCCGGTGAGCATGGCCCTCTTGACGGCCTGGGCCGCCCCGCGGACGTCCTCGGCCTTGATTATCGCCCCTCCAACGATGATGACGCTCGCGCCCGCCGCCACGAAATCGTGCGCCGTGGCCTGCGTGACCCCTCCGGCCACGGCCACCGGGATGCTGAGGGCGGTGGCGACCTGCCTGACCATGTCCAGCGGAGAGGCGCGCCCGTGCATCTGCTCGTCTATCCCCACGTGCAGGCACACATACTCCGCGCCCAGGGCCGCTACCTCCCTCCCCCGCCTGACCTTGTCTGGCACGTTGATGAGGTCCACCATGACCTTGGCGCCGTACTTGCGGGCCGCGAGCACGCTCTCCGACACCGTGCCGTCGTCGGCCAGCCCGAGCACGGTGACGACGTCCGCCCCGGCCTTGGCGGCGATCTCCACCTCGAAGGCGCCCACGTCCATGACCTTCATGTCCGCCACCAGCACGCGGCCGGGGAAGGCCTTCCTCAGCTCCCTCAAGGCCTCGGCCCCCTCGCTCTTGATGAGGGGGGTGCCCGCCTCCACCCAGTCGGCGCCGCCCTCCACCGCCTCGCGGCCTATGGCCAGGGCCCGCTTGAGATGCATCATGTCCAAGGCTACCTGCAGATAAGCGCTCATCCCTCGGCACTAGGCCATATCATTCCAAAAGCTTTTCGCGTGACGCAAGCTAGATATGCCAGCTTGGGGATAACCAGGCACATGGCCAAGAAGGGCGAGCGTGGCCGCTGCGTCACCGGAGTGGAGGGCCTGGACAACATCCTGGGCGGGGGCATTCCCACCTCGAGCATCGTGCTGGTGGCGGGAGCGTGCGGGACAGGCAAGACCTCGCTCGGCCTGGAGTTCCTGGTCAGGGGGGTGATGGCCGGGGAGCCGGGCTTGCTCATCACCACCGTGGAGGGGCCGGACAAGCTGCTCTCCAACGTGCCCAGGTTCATCTTGTCCGGCTCGGACCTGGACGAGGCGGCCATCAAGAAGCTCGTGGCCGCCCTGGCCAAGCAGATCGCCGCACACAGGATCAAGAGGCTGGTCATCGACACCATCGACACCGTGCTCACGGAGATCAAGGACGACGCCCTGGACGCGCTGCTGCTGGGGGAGCTGAGCGAGGTCCTCTTCAAGAACGAGTGCACCGCCCTCCTGGTCTCCAGCTCGGAGAAGTGCGAGCGCATCGAGGGCCGCGTGGCCGACGGGATCGTGATGATGGGCAACCTGGAGAGGAAGGGCGACCTGCTGCGGACCATGCAGGTCGTGAAGATGAAGGGCACGTCCCACTCGCGCTCCAAGTACGTGGTCGACCTGACCGACGCCGGGGTGCTGGTGACGCCCTTGCTTAAAGGAGGGCTGTAGATGAGCGAGGGCCTGCACCTGACGGTGGCCACCAAGCTGGAGGAGCTGGGCCCCTCCACGACCGTGGCCTTCGAGATCAAGATAGACTCCTACTTCGATGTCGTTCGCGGGATTATCGACGAGTTCGCCTCCAAGAAGGGCCTGGCCTGCGTCTACGTGACCTCCAGCGTGCCAGCGTCGACGCTCACCTCCGCCCTCCAGAGCCTGGAGGTCAATACCTCCCAGCTCAGCTTCGTGGACTGCATCTCCCATACCCTGATGGCGGCGGGGCAGAGGAGCGCCTCCACCGTGCTGGTGGAGAGCCCGACCATGCTGGAGAACATCATCCTCAAGGTGGAGTACTTCGCGCGCATCAACGAGGGCAAGAGGCTCTTGGTGGTGCTGGACTCCGTGAACTCCTTCGCGCTGCACAACGACATCAAGATGCTCACCGAGTTCATGACCATCCTCACCAACTCGCTCAAGGCCAAGGAGGCCTACACCGTCCTCCTCGCCCTCCCGGAGCAGATGAGGCCGGAGGTCAAGGAGGCCATGGCCATGGTCAGCGACGTCATCATACCTCTATCGTGAGGCGATGGTATCGGCGTTGATTCTCGGCGCTGATTTCTGAGAATGATGGCCAGCCAGGGACGGTTTCAGAAATGATTTCGGAACAGATATATTTATAACGGGCAACGGCTGAATATCTACCAACGGCGGGCGAGAGCTCGCCAAGGAGGACTGAACAATGAAGAAGATTTGGAGCATGAAGAAGAAGGACGGCGTCTCCCCCGTCATCGCCACCATCCTTATGGTCGCGATTACCGTGGTTCTGGCTGCCGTTCTGTACGTCATGGTCATGGGCTTTGGCGGTGGCCAGAGCGGGCAGACCCCGACTGTTACTATGACCTATCAGAAGACCGGCTCTGGGGCTTATGCCTTTACAGTTGCTGGAGTCACAAAGTCTGATGTGAAGTGGGCAGACATTTCGCCTGTGCTTAGCCCTAGCAATGCTACGGTTGTCAAGCCAACTGCGACCTACGTTGGAGCAGGCGATGTTGTGACGATCACGGGCTTGGGAGGAAACACGCTCTATACCTTCACTCTTAGGTACACCCCCACTGGTGGAGCAGCCTACCAGATTTCCTGGACCCCGACCTAAGTAGGAAATTCGGAGAAAATGGTGAAGTTAGTGATGTCACCAAACACAATCATTTCTTTATTTTTTTCTATTCTCATAAAGTAGGAATACAATTAATTGTGGAAGTCATTGAAGCATCTATGAGTTGGCGGTCAGGCGGATGGGAGGCACAGGATGAAGAAGGCATGGAAGAAAAGAATAGACGCCGTCTCTCCCGTCATTGCTACAATTTTATTAGTGGCGGTTTCGGTCACTCTAATATCCATTCTTTATGTTATGATCATGGGATATGCCGATGGAAGTAATAATCA
>JALOTM010000035.1 GCA_025457905.1 Methanomassiliicoccales archaeon | reverse complement strand
GCGCACCAGCTCCGAATAGGGTTCGGCCACCTTCTTGAGGGTGGCCTCGAGCTCCTCGATGCGCTGCGAGAGCTCCTCGATGCGCTTGGCCTCCTCGGCGTCCGCCACGGGCATGCTTATGCCCCGCGGTGATTTTAAGCTTGACCGCCATTCAGTAAGGAGCGGCATGGACGAGGGTCGGCTGGTGGAGACACGGGTCAAGGGCGTTTTCTGGGACGGGGAGCGCCTGCTGACCCGCAACTCCGCGCCGGGAACGCGCGTCTACGGCGAGAGGCTCTTCGATTTCCAGGGCGTGGAGTACCGGGAGTGGTCGCCGAGCCGTAGCAAACTGGGTGCCTACCTTAGGCTGGGAGGCTTGTCCTGCCCGATCGGGGAGGGCTCGCGCGTGCTCTACCTGGGAGCCGCCTCCGGTACCACCGCCAGCCATGTGGCGGACATAGCGTGCCGGGGCACCGTATACTGCGTGGAGATCTCACCGCGCTCCTTCCGGGACCTGGTGAAGGTTTGCGAGTCCCGACGCAACATGGTCCCCGTCCTCGGGGACGCGACCAGGCCGCAGGAGTACTCCTTCCTGGTGGAGAGAGCGGACGTGGTCTACCAGGACATCGCCCAGAAGGGGCAGGCGGCGATATTCATCAAGGCCATGAGGGCCTTCGGCGCCGGGGCGGGGATGCTGTCGATCAAAGCGCGCTCGGAGGACGTCACCAGAGAGCCATCCGAGGTGTTCCAGGAGGCCAAGGGCCTCCTGCTCAGGGAGGGGCTCGAGGTGCGCGACCTCATGGACCTGTCGCCCTTCGAGAAGGACCATGCCATGATCGTGGTGGGAAGGACATGAACTGGGTGTACTGCATAGCTTTCGTCGGGGACCGCTTCGCCATGGTCTTCAATCCCAAGCGCGAAGGCTGGGAGATGCCAGGTGGTAGGATCGAGGCCGGGGAGAGCGCTGAGCAGGCGGCCGTGCGCGAGGTGAGGGAGGAATGCGGCTGCGACTTCCTGCCGATGTCCATCCGGCCCAGGCGCGACGGCATGGTGTTCTACGGGACGCTGACCTGCCTCGCGGAGAGCAAAGGAGAAGGCGAGATGCGCTGGGAGCTCTTCGAGTCCCTCCCTGAGGACCTGGCCTTTGGGCGGGAGGAGTACGATGAGGTCCTGACATGGGCGATGGCGGAGAATCGAGCGCTCAAGGTCCGTATGGGAGGTTTCAGCTCGTCGTTCTGAGCGTCCGGCAATGGCCGCACGAGGGGACGGGAGGCGGTGAAGCGCTCAACGCTTATATACTAAGACATGAATTGGCTTCCGCTTCGCCACTGGTTGAAACACTTTAGTCAGAACGGTCCAGGAATGATGATCATATGGCAAAGATGCATGCGCGCCGGAGGGGCAAGTCCGCCTCCGCCAAACCGTTGGTGACCGAGAACCCTGAGTGGGTCACCATGTCCAAGGAGGAGATCGAGCAGATGGTGGTCAAGCTGGCCAAGGAAGGCATGACCTCCTCCAAGATCGGCCTCGTCCTCAGGGACAACTATGCCGTGCCCAGCGTTCGCCTGGCCACGGGGAAGACCATGTACGAGATCCTGCAGGAGAACGGCCTCAAGCCGGAGATCCCTGACGACCTAATGGCCCTCATGAGGCGTGCCATCAACGTCAACGATCACATGCAGGAGAACAAGAAGGACATGGCCAACAACCGCAACCTGCAGCTGATCGAGTCGAAGATACGACGCTTGGTGAAGTACTACAAGCGCAACGACGTCCTCCCTCGGACCTGGGAGTACAGCCTCAAGAACGCAGAGCTGCTTCTCGAGTGAGGGCAGATGGAAGGAGAAAGCCTTCCCAAACCCTTCCTTTCCCTTTTATCTCAGGCCGCGGACGAGGTGTCGCGGCACGACGAAGTCCGCGTGCTCACCCATTATGATGCCGACGGCATCTCCTCGGCCGGCATACTGGCCAACGTCATGGTGCGCAAGGGGATCCGCTTCCAGCTCACACTGTCCAAGAGCTTGGACGAGGAGACCATCGAGCGCGTGGGCAGGGGGGCGAAGTGCCTGGTCCTGGCGGACATGGGCGCCTCCTTCCTCCCGCAGCTGGAGGCCCTCGAGGCCAAGGTGGTGGTCCTGGACCACCATGCTCCGACAGGCACTTCGGACAAGGTCATCCATGTCAACCCCCACCTCTTCGGGATCGACGGAATGACCTCTGGGTGCGCGGGGGCGGTATGCATGATGTTCGCTTTGGCCATGGACGAAAGGAACTGGGACCTCCTGCCTATCGCCTTCGCGGGCATCGTGGGTGACCGGCAGCACATCCGCGGCCTGAGCGGCATCAACCGGCACCTTCTCGAGGGGGGGCTCTCCCGAAGGATCCTGCAGCTCAGGGCCGGGTCCCTGCTCCCCGAGGGCAGGCTTGCGGATGAGCTGGCCGAAGGCTTCGAGCCCTACCTGGTGGGCGTCTCCGGGGATATGCAGGGGGCCATGTCCCTCCTCAAGGAGGCAGGAGTGCCCGAGGACGCCTCGCTGGTCCAGCTGGGCGAGACGGAGAGGCGGAAGCTGAGCTCCCTGGTGGCCCTCCGATTGCTGGGCCAGGGATGCACCACCTCCGCCATGGAGGAGCAGATCACCGACCGCTACTACTTCCCCGGATGGGGCATGACGGCGGACGACCTGGCGCAGCTGCTAAACGCCTGTGGACGGAGCGACCGGGAAGGGGTGGGCGTGGCGCTTGCCTTGGGAGACGCCAAGGCCATGAAGGCGGCCGAGGCCCTGCGCAAGGAGTACAGAAGGGCCGTGCTGTCGGGCATGCAGGCCATATCCACGGAGGGAGTCTCCAAGATGGAGAACCTGCAATGGTTCGTGAGCACCAACCCCTCCCTGTCCGGAGTCCTATGCGGCCTCACCATGCAGTTCATCGGGGACTGCGGCAAGCCGACCATCGCCATCTCCTACCATGGCGACAAGGTCAGGGTCTCCTCCCGAGCCAGCTTCCGATTGCTGGAGAAGGGGGTAGACCTCTCGTCGGGGCTGCGGGAGGCGGCCTCGGAGGTCGGGGGGCAGGGGGGAGGGCACGCCGTGGCCAGCGGGGCCACCTTGCCAAAGGGCACCGAGCAGAGGTTCCTTGCGAGGCTGGACGCTATCCTGGGAAGGCAGAAGGCCGCCAAGGCCGCGCCGATGGCTAGCGCCACGTGACCTCTACCTCATCCGTGCGGAAGCGCTGGTTTACCACCGTGTCCTCGACGCGCATCCTCACGCCCGCCCGATGCATGACCAGTCCGGTCCAGGCGATCATGGCGCCGTTGTCCACGCAAAGCGTCCTCTCTGGGACGTACATCTCCGCGCCCCGGTCATGGGCCATTCTGGCCACCATCTCCTGCAGGCGCTTGTTCTGCACAACCCCTCCTCCCAGAAGGACCTCGCTCTTCTCCACGTGGGCCATGGCCCTCTCCGTGACCTCGGTGAGCATGGCGAAGCAGGTCTCCTGGACGGAGAAGCAGATGTCCTCCACGCTCTCCCCCTTCTCCTTGAGCGCCAGGCACGCTGTCAAGATGCCCGAGAAGGCCATGTCCATGCCTTTCACGGAATAGGGGATGTCCAGGAGCATGCGGCCCTCCTTAGCCGCCTTCTCGATCTTGGGCCCCGCGTAGTAGCCCAGGCCCATCTCACGGCCTAGCTTGTCGAGCATGTTGCCGATGCCGATGTCCAGCGTCTCGCCGAAGATGCGGTAGCGACCATTGGCGAAGGCGATCACCTGGGTGTTGCCACCGGAGGCGTAGAGGAGCACGGGGTCCCTGGCCGGCGTCTTGCCGCGCCCTATCTCCAGGTGGGCGATGCAGTGATTGACCCCGATGATGGGGATATTGAGGGTGAGTGATAGAGCCCGGGCGGCCGTGGCCACCGTCCTGAGGCACGGACCAAGGCCAGGACCCTGGGAGAAGGCTATGAGGCCCAGGTCCCTGCCCTTAAGGCGGGCCGTGGCCAAGGCCTTCTGGACCAGGGGCACTACGTTCTCGGCGTGATGGTTGGCCGCCTCCCTGGGGTGGATGCCGCCTGTCTCTGGCTTATACATCAGGATCTCGTTGGCCAGGACCTCGGCCTCATCGCTGACGATGCCGACGCCCACGGTATGGGCGGTGCCCTCGATGCCCAGCGCGATCATGAGAGTCAAGAAGGAGGAGGGGCTATTAAACGTCCCCGCAGCTCGATATCTGGCGTAGGCGGTCCATGATGTTGATCGCTCCCTCGACCACCTGGTCGTCGACGACCAGTATGGGGGTGTGCTTGTTCAGCAGCTCGTAGTAGGCCGCCTCGGCCATCCCCTCGGCCGTCTCCATGTTGATGACGTTGACCTTGAGGCCCTCAGGTATGCGCTCCTTTATCCAATCGCACTTCTGACAACCTGGTTTCGTGAACAGCAATATCTCGGGCATCCCAGCACCTTCCCGAGGATAGCGGAGAAGGGGATAAAAAAGTTGGCGAGGAAGGGCAAGGATGATGAGCGAGGAAAAGGATGGAGTGGACATGCGCACTCTCCCGGAACCCCCTGTGGACAGATTCTCAGGACGGTCAGAGGAGTATGCCCGCGCCCGACCAGGATACCCCCCGGGACTGTTCGACTACCTGTTCTCGGTCAGAGCGCTCTTCCCCGCGGCCAAGGTAACGGATCTGGGTTCTGGCACCGGGATATTCTCGGAGCTTCTTCTGGAGAGGGGGTTGACGGTCTATGCTGTCGAGCCGAACCGTGAGATGAGGTCGCAGGCCGAGGCTCGCCTCGGCGGCAGGCCGGGTTTCGTGAGCACGGCCGGGCGTGCCGAGGATACTGGCTTGGCGGATGGGAGCATGGACGCGGCCACGGCGGCCCAGTCCTTCCATTGGTTCGGGATCGAAGAGACCAGGAGAGAGCTGCGTCGGGTGCTGAGGCCTGGGGCCGAGGTCATAATGGTCTGGAACGAAAGGGAGAAGGACCGGGACGAGGCGCAACGGGAGCTATCCAGGATCATGGACGCCCATGCCCTCGGCAAGGAGGAGATCAACGAGCTGCGGGACCAGACCCAGGACCGTTTCTTCATCAATGGCTACCATGAGGCGCACTTCCATCATGCGAAGAGGTACGACCTGGAGTCGCTGCGCTGCCTGGCGGTATCCGCTTCCTACATGCCTAGGCCAGGTTGTGAAGGCTACGGGGAGATGCTGTCCGACCTGCGCGCCTTTTTCGACCGATACAGCATCGACGGGGCGGTGGACATTCACTACACCACCAACTGCTACCACGGCACGCTGGAATGAGTGCGTTCTTGACGGCCGTGGCGAAAGGCATATAGTATCGAAGGTATTACAGCAAAACCCACAAGGGCTCATGGTCTAGTGGTTATGACGTCTGCTTGACACGCAGAAGTTCGCCAGTTCGAATCTGGCTGAGCCCACTCCCCTTCTCATTACTGATTTTTATTGCCGTGCATGCCCGGCCCCGTCATGATTACGCTGGGGACTTTTTCGTTAGCCTTATTTCTGAAAAAAGCGGTAGGTGGAAAGATGACCGCGCCCGGTGAGAGAAAGCCTTGCCTGTGGCATGCCGCTGACGGCCGCTGCGCCAGCTGCAAGGCGCGACGAATTAGGCTTGATATACTCCATCTCAAGGACTACGAGATGTGCCGAGGGCAGGAGGACTATGCCTCCTGCGACTTTTACAAGGAAAAGCCCGTCGTACCCGACAGGAAGGGTTGATAGCTTTTTGCCCTGGGCGCATGATTACATCCAGTGAAAAGCATGGCCCAGGACGAGCTTCATGACATCCTCGAGGACTTGAGATCGCCACGCAAGGAGGTGAGGCTGGCCGCCTTGGAGAGACTGCACCTTCTGCTCCGAGAGAAGGAGGTGGACGACCGGCCCATACCGGATCTGGTGAGGGCGGTGGCCTCCGATGACGTAGTTGAGCGGCGATTGGGCTCTTGGGCGCTTGGAAAACTGGCCCAGAATAAAGTGCACAGCACTTACCCACTGAGGGGGCTGGTCCGGCTGCTCGACGATGAGGATGAGGAGGTGAGGGAGAACGCCGCTTGGACCCTAGGGGAGCTGACCAGCCTTGGGATAGGGGAGGAGGCGGCGATACCGCCCCTCAATGAGCTCCTGGTGGACCCTCATCCCCCTGTGAGGGGGATGGCCGCTTGGACCTTGGGAAGGCTGGCAGAGCGCCTGAAGATGGGCGACCCTTCTTCTGTGCCCTGTCTTAGGCGCCTGTTGGAGGACCCGAGCCTCAATGCACGTAAGAGCGCCATCTATGCCTTAGAGAGATTAACGGCCATCGGAGTCCGTGGTGGTCAAACTGGACCTACGAGTTGACCAATTATGTGCTCTCGTTCTGTTTTTTCATATGCTGGTGTAATGATTTAGTATACAGAAATGGTTATTATTAATATATCTATCTACTAAAATCTAAAAATGATTATATAATAAACAAAACATCTCCCCTAGCACTTAACGGTGATTAGTTTGAAGCTGGGCCTTGGTATTGACACAGGTGGGACCTACACTGACGCGGTAATCGTAAACTTGGACTCTAGAGCGGTCATTGCCAAGGCGAAGTCGCCGACCACCTATCAGGACCTCTCCATCGGCATCACCGGGGCCTTGGACGGAGTCCTCGCCAAAGGGGGGTTCGCCAAGGAGGAGGTCAGCCTGATCGGTCTTTCCACGACCCTCGCCACCAACTCCATACTCCAGGGGAAGGGAGGTGAGGTGGGGCTCATCGGCATCGGATGGCACCCTGAGCCTAGCTGGAACCTTCCATGCAAGAAGGCCCGGTTCATCAGAGGGGGATTTGACTCCATCGGGCGCACGGTCGAGACCTTGGACCATGATGAGCTGAAGGACGCCATCCAAGAGGTAAGCCAAGGTATGGACGCCATGGTGGTGTCCTGCATGTTCGGCGTCTACAACTCCTGGCAGGAGGACGAGGCCGCGGAGATGATCAAGAAGATGACCAACCTTCCGGTGGTCGCCGGCCACACCCTGACAGGGGAGCTGGGGATCAAGGAGCGGACCATCACCGCCATCCTGAACGCCAAGCTATTGCCCATCATCAACGATTTCCTCGCCTCCATCAAATCGTCGCTGTCCAAGAGAGGGATTGACGCTCGCATCCTGGTGTTCAAGGGCGATGGCGGCCTGATGACCATCGAGACGGCCATGGAGCGGCCCGTGGAGACCATCCTCTCCGGCCCGGCCGCGAGCCTCATGGGGGCGAATGTGCTTGCGGAGCTGGACAACTGCATTCTCGTGGACGTGGGAGGGACCTCAACGGACATCGCGTACTTGGACCATGGCTTCCCCCGCATCAACTTCGATGGCGCCATGGTCGGGCATTGGAGGACCCGGGTCAAGGCCCTGGACATGTGGACCTGCGGGCTAGGCGGGGACTCGGCGGTGCGCATGGGAGGGAACGGGGACATCACCATCGGTCCGGACCGGGTCGTGCCCCTGGCCATAGCCGCGACCATGCGCAAGGACCTGAAGGATGTCATGCTGCAGAACTCCGAGACCACCTACTTTATGGCGGGCAAGGGCAACCTGAGCAATCTTACCAAGAACGAAGCATTGGTCTATGATTATATTATGAGGGAAGGGCCACGAAGCCTCTTCGAGACCATGGACGGTGTCAAGGACGTCATATTCATCAAGGACACATTGACCTCCCTCATGGCCCGGGGCAACGTCCTCTGCACCGGCCTGACGCCGACAGAC
>JALOTM010000034.1 GCA_025457905.1 Methanomassiliicoccales archaeon | reverse complement strand
CTGGCAGAGTCAGGATTCAAGGTGTATATGATCGAGAGCAAGCCGAGCATAGGAGGTGTGATGGCGCAGCTGGACAAGACGTTCCCCACGAACGACTGCTCCATGTGCATCCTGTCCCCTAAGCTCGTGGAGGCCGCCAGGAACCCCATGATCACGATGATGACCCTGACGGAGGTCGTCAAGGTGGATGGAGAGGCCCCCAACTTCGAGGTCACCCTGAGGAAGAACCCCAGGTACGTGAGGGAGGACAGGTGCGTGGGCTGTGGCCTGTGCGCCGAGAAGTGCCCTTCCAAGGCCTTGAACGAGTACGACCTGGGCCTGGTGCAGAGGAAGGCCATCTACGTCCCCTACGCCCAGGCGGTGCCGATGAAGTACTCCATCGACGCCGAGAAGTGCCTTTACCTGACCAAGAACCGCTGCGGGAACTGCAAGAAGGTCTTACGAGGTCTTCGATGCCAAGCTGAAGAAGGAGTACGGCTACGGGGAGTTCAAGGACGTCGTCTCCTCGCTGGAGTTCGAGAGGATCCTCTCCGCCACCGGGCCCTTCCAGGGCCATGTGGTGCGGCCCAGCGACCACGTCACCCCCAAGAAGGTCGCATTCCTGCAGTGCGTCGGCTCCAGGGACGAGAAGGTAGGCAACAACTACTGCTCCAGCGTGTGCTGCATGTACGCGCTCAAGCAGGCCATCATCGCCCAGGAGCACACCCAGGGCCTGAAGCCCACCATCTTCTTCATGGACGTGAGGGCCTTCGGCAAGGAGTTCGAGGACTACCGCGCCCGGGCCGAGAACGAGTACGGCATCCAGATGTACAAGGGCGTCAGGGTGGCGTCCGTGGACGAGGACCCCGAGACCAAGAAGCTGCTGGTGCGCTACTCCAACGGGGCCGAGAGCAACGTGGAGGAGTTCGACCTGGTGGTCCTCTCGGTCGGCTTCGAGCCCCCGGCGGACGCGCACAAGCTCTCCGACTCCCTGGGCATCAAGCTCAACAAGTACGGCTTCGCGGACACCACGGTCTTCGACCCCCTGTCCACCAGCCGCAAGGGCGTGTACGTGACCGGCGCCTTCAGCGCCCCCAAGGACATCCCCCAGTCGGTGGCGGAGGCCTCGGGAGCGGCCTGCAAGGCCGGTTCCCAGGTCTACAAGAACCGTGTGCACTACGAGGCCCCTGAGATCCCCGAGACCGACGTGGCCGGGCAGGAGCCGAGGATCGGCGTCTTCGTCTGCGACTGCGGCATCAACATCCGCGGCACGGTCGACGTGCCCAAGGTCGTGGATTACGCCAAGACCCTGCCCAACGTGGTCCTGGCCGAGGAGGGCAAGTACACCTGCTCCGCGGACTTCCAGGAGATAATCAAGAAGAGGATCAAGGAGCTCAACCTGAACCGCGTGGTGGTCGCGAGCTGCACCCCGCGCACGCACGAGCCCCTATTCCAGAGCACCATCAAGGAGGCGGGCCTGAACCCCTACCTCTTCGAGATGGCCAACATTCGCGACCAGTGCTCGTGGATCCACATGCACGAGCCGGAGAGGGCCACCGAGAAGAGCAAGGACCTGGTGCGCATGGCCGTGGCCAAGAGCCGGCTGCTGGAGCCTCTGGGCAAGAGCAAGCTGGGCGTGCTGCACTCCGGCATGGTGGTCGGAGGCGGGCTGGCGGGCATGACCGCGGCCCTGGACATGGCCGAGCAGGGATTCCCCGTGCAGCTGCTGGAGAAGACCGGCGAGCTGGGCGGGAACATGAAGAACATCAAGTCCGAGGAGAACGGCAAGGCCACCTCCAAGCGCTTGGACGAGCTGGTGGCCAAGGTGCGCAAGTGCCCCAACATCACAGTGCACCTGAACACCATGGTTACGGACGTCAGCGGCTTCGTGGGCAACTTCAAGGTGAAGACCAACAAGGGCGAGGAGCTGGAGACCGGCGCGGTCGTCGTGGCCGTGGGCGGACAGCAGTACAAGCCCAAGCCGAGGGAGTTCATGTACGGGGAGCCGAACGTCATGACCCAGTGGGAGCTGGAGGAGAAGATGCTCACCGGCCCGCTGCACGCCAAGAACGTGGTCATGATACAGTGCGTCGGGTCCAGGAACAAGGAGGCGCCCTACTGCAGCAGGGTCTGCTGCACCGAGGCGGTCAGGAACGCCATCAAGATCAAGAAGGCGACCCCCTCCACCGAGGTCTACATCCTGCACAAGGACATCAGGACCTACGGGTTCCGCGAGGACTACTACAAGGAGGCCGGCGAGCTGGGAGTGAAGTTCGTCCGCTTCAACGAGAACGAGGACCCCAAGGTGGAGAGGCACGGCGCCGGGCTCAGCGTGCTGGTGAACGACACCGTGCTGGGCGAGACCCTGAGGCTGCCCGCCGACGCGGTGGTGCTGTCCACGGGCATCAGGCCCTACCATGACAACGAGGACCTGGCCAAGGCGCTGAAGGTGCCGCTGAGCAAGGACGGCTACTTCCTGGAGGCGCACATGAAGCTGCGCCCGGTGGACTTCGCCACCAACGGCGTGTACCTGGCCGGGCTGGCGCACTGGCCCAAGTTCATGGACGAGACCATCGCCCAGGCATCCGGCGCGGCCGCCAGGGCCATGACCATCATCTCCCGCGACTACCTCGAGACCGAGGGCATCATCGCCGCGGTGAACGAGATGGTCTGCAACGGCTGCGGCATCTGCGAGCCGGTGTGCGAGTACAAGGCCATCACCATAGTGAAGGACCCCTCGAACCCGGACAAGCTGAAGGCCATGGTGAACGAGGGCCTGTGCAAGGCCTGCGGCACCTGCGTGGCCGCCTGCCCCTCGGGAGCCATGGAGCAGAAGGGCTTCAAGAACGCCCAGATGTACGCCATCATCGACGCCGCCCTGGAAGGAGGGAAGTAGATGAGCCAAGTGCAAGTGACCCAGACCGAGGCCAAGGGAGAGGGCGAGTGGGAGCCGAACATCATCGCCTTCTGCTGCAACTGGTGCTCCTACGCCGGGGCCGACCTGGCGGGGGTGTCCAGGCTGCAGATGCCCACGAACTTCAAGGTCATCAGGACCATGTGCTCGGCGCGTGTCGACCCGGAGTTCGTGCTCCGCGCCTTCTCCAAGGGCGCGGACGGCGTGCTGGTGCTGGGCTGCCACCCGGCCGACTGCCACTACATCGGCGGCAACTACCGCACCAGGCGCAGGGTGGCGCTTCTGCGCATGCTCCTGGAGCAGTACGGCTTCGACCCCGACCGCCTCCGCCTGGAGTGGGTGTCGGCGTCCGAGGGGGCGAAGTTCCAGAAGACCATCAAGGAGTTCACTGAGACCATCAGGGAGCTAGGACCGAACCCGCTCAAGGAAGAGCAAGAGGAGAAGAAGCACTGAGGAGCGTGAAAAGAATGAGCAAGATAAGGATAGCTCAGTATTGGGGCGCCGGGTGCGGAGGCTGCGACGTCGCCCTCCTGGACATCGACGAGAAGATCCTCGGTGTGGCAGAGATCGCGGACATCGCCTTCTGGCCCATCGCCGTGGACACCAAGCTGAAGGACGTCGAGGCCATGCCGGACGGCTACATCACCGCGACGCTGTACAACGGCGCCATCCGCAACTCGGAGAACGAGTACGTGGCCAAGCTTCTGCGCAAGAAGTCGGCGCTGGTGGTCTCCTTCGGCTCCTGCGCCTGCTACGGCGGCATCCCCGGCCTGGCCAACCTGACCAACGCCAAGGACGTCCTGGAGTACGTGTACACCAAGACCCCCTCGTCCGACCAGCAGCACACCAAGGACCCGGTCTTCCCGCAGCACGAGACGCACACCAAGTACGGGGATCTGGAGATCCCGGTGCTGTACGACACCGTCAAGACCCTCGACCAGGTCATCGACGTGGACTACTACATGCCGGGATGCCCTCCCACCACCAACCTGATCAACCAGTTCCTGGGCATCGTGGAGGCCCACGTGAAGAACGGCGCGCCGCTGCCCCCCAAGGGAGCCATGATCGCCTCCAACAAGACGCTGTGCGACGAGTGCACCAGGAAGAAGACAGTGAAGCAGGTGGAGACGGTGCATGACGCCTTCGAGGTGGACATCGACCCGGAGAAGTGCATGCTGGAGCAGGGAGTGATATGCCTAGGGCCTGCGACCAGGGCGGGATGCGGCGCCAAGTGCCTGGAGGGAAACCAGCCCTGCCGCGGCTGCATGGGCCCGACCGACCAGGTGCAGGACCAGGGAGGCTCCATGCTTAGCGCCCTGGCCTCCATCTACAAGGTGCAGGACAAGGAGTCGCAGATGTCCGAGGACGACATCCTGAAGATCATGGCGCAGGTGAAGGACCCCATGGGGACGTTCTACTGCTACACCATGCCCAAGAGCATCATCAAGCGCGCAGTGAAGGAGAAGAAGAAGGTCAAGAAGGAGGCCTCCACATGAGCCCAGAGGTATTCGACAAAACCGCCAAGGCGGAATCCAAGCGCATAACCATCGACCCGATCACCAGGCTGGAAGGCCATGGCAAGATCGAGATCTTCCTGGACGACAGCGGAAACGTGGCCAACGCCTACTGGCAGGTGCCGGAGCTGCGCGGCTTCGAGCGCTTCTGCATCGGCCGCGCCGCCGAGGACATGAACAAGCTCACGTCCCGGCTCTGCGGCGTGTGCCCCGGAGCGCACCACCTGTGCTCCACCAAGGCCCTGGACGCGGTCTACAAGGTGGACCCGCCGGAGACCGCCAAGAAGCTCCGCGAGCTGTTCTACATGGCGCACTACGTGCACTCGCACATCGCCCACTTCTACGCCCTGGCCGCGCCCGACTTCGTGCTCGGGCCCTCGGCCCCGGCCGCCAAGAGGAACATCCTCGGCGTGGTGGACGCGGTGGGCGTGGAGATAGGGGCGCAGGTCATCAAGGCCCGCTCCTACGCGCAGAAGATCCAGGAGATGCTGGGAGGTAAGGCCACGCACCCCGTGTGCGGCGTCCCCGGCGGCATGGCCAAGCCCATGTCCAAGGAGATGCAGGCGGAGACCATCAAGATGGCCAAGTACTGCGTGGACTTCTCCAAGTTCACCAACCAGCTGTTCGCGGACGTGGTGCTGAAGAACAAGGACTACATGGGCATCATCACCTCCACGGACATCTTCTACAACGAGACCTACCACCTGGGCACCGTGGACAAGAACGGCTACATCAACTTCTACGACGGCGACCAGGTCATGATCGACACCCACGGGAAGGAGGTCGCCCGCTACCGGGGCAAGGACTACCTGAAGTACATAGCCGAGCACACCGAGCCCTGGAGCTACGAGAAGTTCTGCTACTTCAAGCCGGTGGGCTGGAAGGGCTTCGTCACCGGGCAGGACTCGGGCATCTACCGCGCCACGCCCATGTCCCGCCTGAACGTGGGCAAGGGCTTCACCACCCCCGAGGCGCAGAAGCTGTTCGAGGCCTACAAGGGCACGTTCCGCGACCTGGGCATCAAGGGGCCGGTGCAGCACACGCAGGTCATGCACTGGGCCCGCGTCATCGAGATGATGTACGCGGCCGAGAAGCTGCTGGAGCTGGCCGAGGACCCGGAGATCACCGACACCAACATCAAGGCCAAGCCCGGCACCCCCGGAGAGGGCGTGGGCATACTCGAGGCCCCGCGCGGAACCCTGGTGCACCACTACGTGGCCGACGAGAAGGGCCTCATCACCGACGTGAACCTGGTGGTGGGGACGACCAACAACAACGCCCCCATCAACATGTCCGTGTCCACGGCGGCCAAGGCCCTGATCAAGAACTGGCAGGTGTCCCCCGGTCTGCTGAACATGGTGGAGATGGCCTACCGCGCCTACGACCCCTGCAACTCCTGCGCCACGCACGTGCTGCCTGGCCAGGCGGCGCTGGTGGTCAACATCCGCAACCCGGACGGGACCATCTTCAAGCAGATCAAGAACTACTAAACGCCTTTCCCTCATCTTTTCATTTTTTTCCCTGGCCAGCGGCGGCCCTGCCGAAAAAAGGTGCGCCCGGGGGCGCAGGTGGCAATCCAGGCCCCGGGCGGGTGGTCGGTCGAAATGCTCAGCGGAGAGGGTACTTGCCGTGCTCCAATCCCGCCTTCCCCATGGCTATGAGGTTGGCGTCCGGGCAGTCCAGGGGCGTCTCGCATCCGGTGGAGAGCACGAAACCCGCCCCCTTCCCCGCCTTCTTTATGCAGGCGATGGAGGCCTTGGTGACGTCCTCGGGCTTGCCGTTCAGCGCCGCCTCGATGGGATGCACGTTGCCCATGAGCGCCATCCTGTCGCCCACCGCCGCCTTGGCCTTGGCGATGTCCACCTTGTGGTCCAGGCTGAACAGGTCCACGCCCATATCGGGCAGGAGCTTCATGGTGTTGGTGGTGTCCCCGCAGATGTGCATGACGAAGGGCATCTTGCCATGCTTCTTCAGGTCGCGGATCATGGCCTTGGCCGGCTCGAACACGAACTGCTTGTAGGTGTCCGCCGAGATGAGGTCCTCGGAGGCGGTCGGGTCCGGCATCCAGATGTGCGTGGCGCCCGCGTCCATGCACCTCTTCTCCAGGCTCCCGGCGAACTTGGCGCACTTCTTGACCAGCTTGGAAACGAACTCCGGCTCGGTGAAGGTGTCCATCATCATCTTCTCGGTGCCGCGCAGGTGCCCGGCCACGGTGAACGGGCCCCAGGATATGCCGGCGATGTGGAAGTCCTCGTCCGCGAGCTTGGCGGTGGCCTCCACCTTGTTGACGATGGCGCGGATGGCGTTGGGGCAGGCCTTGTCGTCGAAGGCGTCGTAGAGCTCGATCCTGTCCAGGTCCCCGGTCTCCTTGATGAGCTCGGAGATGACGCTGGTGTAGTTGTCGTCCGGCTGCTTCAGCTCCACGCCCAGGTCCTGGTACATCACGTTGATGTCCATCTGGGGGAAGACGAAGTCCGAATGGGTCATCTTGGCGTACTTCAATGCGATCTCCGCCGACCTCTTGGCGTTGAACCTGACCTTGCCCATGGTGGTGTTCGCGCTCTTGAGGGGCGTGATGTTGGCGAAATTGTGGACCGGGACGTGGTCCGGGTCCTTCATCTTCAACGCAAGCTCGACTCTCTCCCTGTGTCCTTTGTCCTTCATAATGAACCTCCGAGGAGGGGCCGAGTTGGTTGGCAAGGCACCCCCGCTCATCATAGTGGGTCGATGTGGTATAATTAGGTATTCCAGGGGTGTTAAGACCGTTAACAATAGTTGGCCAGATATTATAATATTGATATATTTATATTATAAAAAGTTGCCAAGATTGACCGGGAATAAGGAAGCCGTTCCAGTCTCCCGTCAATCGAGGAAGCGCCTCGGCTTCTTCACCACCAACGATTTCACGGGACCTAGGTGGACGCCGTCGAGGAGGTAGGCCTGCGCGTTCTCGAGGTCGATCATCCCCTTGCCGAAGAGCGGCCCGATCTGCCTGCCGCCCTCGAGGTTCACCGGGGACCCCTGGAGGCTGCGGTTGAGGGCCGGCACCACGACCACCTCCTCCGGGAGCTCGGTGTAGCGCGAATGCGCCTCCTCCCTGAACCTGCACCTCAGCCAGCAGCGCTCGGTGGTGATGTGCCCGACGCCATCGCGGAACAGGATGGCCGGATGGTTGTGCGCCATCACCAGGGTCCGCCTGGACATCACGGCGTTGGAGGGCCAGATGTGGCCGTGCACGAAGCCCACGTCCCCGAGGCTGAACCCCGAGGCGGGATGTATGTGCACGCCGCTGAAGCCGATGTCCTCGATGCCCACGTCATGGTTCCCGCGCACGATGTCCACGTCCCTGAACGCCCTGGTCAGCGAGGAGAAGAAGCGGGGCAGCTCGGAGTGCTCCTGCTCGCTGGTCCCCGGCACCTGATGCTTCACGTCCCCCAGCAGCACCAGCCGGTCGCAGCCCTCGGCCAAGCACAGAAGCTCCTGCAGCATGCGTTCCGTCTGCGAGGGCACGATCACGCCCTTGGAGCGCATCTCGTCCTCCAGGCCGATGTGCAGGTCCCCGGCGCACAGGACCGTCTCCCCGTCGGTGAGGATCCTCAGGGCGGGATGGTCGGCGATGGGCGAGAGGGTCATGTGGGCCTCATATGCCGCTGGAGAGCCTGGCGCCCAGGAAGTCGGGCAGCCCGGCCGCCGTGATGGCCTTGGCGGCCTCCTGCACCGGGTACTCCACCCTCCGCAGCTGGAAGTGCATCTGCCTCTCGTCGTAGAGGAGGTAGGAG
>JALOTM010000033.1 GCA_025457905.1 Methanomassiliicoccales archaeon | reverse complement strand
TGGACCTTGGCATCGTGGTTGCGTATGCTCCCCGAGCCTATCTCGCTTCCGTCCAGGACCAGGTCGTAGGACATGCCCATCACCTTGGTCATGTCGCCCCCCTCGGGCAGGTCGCCCTGCACCGGCCTCACGAAGGGGTGGTGGAAGGCGGAGAGCTTGCCTGTTACGGGATCGGCCTGGAACAGCGGGCAGTCCACGATCCAAACGAACTGGTGGCCCTTGCCTTCCAGGAGGCCGTTGTCCCGGGCCAGCTTCATCCTCAGGGCGCCTCCCGCCTTAAGGGTCTGGGTACGAGGACCGGCCAGGAAGAGCAGGAGGTCACCGACCTCCGTGCCCATCTTGGCCTGCAGCTCGCGGCGCACCTCCTCCGGGAAGTACTTGACGATGTTGGACTCCAGGCCGTTGGGCGTGCAGCGCATCCAGGTGAGACCTCCCATGCCCTGGGCCTTGGCCCATTCGATGAGCCGGTCCACCTCCTTGCGGCCCACCCCCTGCACCTCGGCATCCTTCTCCTTCACCAGGGAGGCCTTGAGGTTGAGGCAGACCACGGCGGCGGCCTTCTTGGCCAGGATCTTCTGGAATATCTCGTAATGTGCCTTGCGGACGACGTCCGTGACCTCCACCAGCTCCAGGCCGAAGCGCAGGTCTGGGGCGTCGGTCCCGAAGCGGGCCATGGAGTCGTGGAACGAGAGGCGGGGGAAGGGCGTGGGGAGCTCCTCGCCGTATATGTTCCTCCATACGCTCCTGAGCACGGCCTCGATGGTCCAGTGAACGTCCTCCTGCTCCACGAAGGACATCTCCACGTCCATCTGGGTGAACTCCGGCTGCCGGTCGGCGCGGGAGTCCTCGTCGCGGAAGCAACGAGCGAACTGGAAGTAGCGCTCCACGCCGCCCACCATGAGCATCTGCTTGAACAGCTGGGGGCTCTGGGGCAGGGCGTAGAAATGGCCGGGCTGGATCCTCGAGGGCACCAGGAAGTCCCGGGCGCCCTCCGCGGTCGAACGGGTCAGCATGGGCGTCTCCACCTCCATGAAGCCCATCTCGTTCAGCGCCTGCCGGGCGGCCGCGAACAGCGCCGCTCGGAAGCGCAGGTTGGAGATCATCTGCGGCCGCCTGAGGTCCAGGTAGCGATAGCGGATGCGCAGGTCCTCGTTCGGCAGGAGGGAGTTCTTCTGCTCCGCCACCTCGAAGGGGATGGGCCTGGAGGTGTTCAGGAGCTCGGCCTCCTCGATCAGCACCTCGACCATCCCGGTCGGATTGCGGGGGTCCTCGGTGCCCGGGACCCTCTCCCTGATCACGCCCGTGACCTTGATCACGTACTCGCGACCGACGCTATTGAGAGTTCCCGAGAGGCGTTTCTGGTCGATCTCCTGCCTCAGGGCCTCGGGGTCCAGCACCAGTTGGGTGGTGCCATGCGAGTCCGCCAGGTCGAAGAACAAGACTCCGCCATGATCTCGGCGGAATCTCACCCATCCGGCCAGGGTAACCCTTTTCCCGAGGTCCTCCGATCTAAGTTCGCCACAGTCGTGCGTGCGCAACATCTTCACAGGCCTCTGGAAACTACGTTCGGGCGTGGGAATGAGGGGCCGATTATAAACACTTTGCCCAGAAGCAGGGGGGGCCATCAGCTAGGTAACGGTAATGCCCAGGATACTTGACATATTGCTATGAAGTAGGGCATATCGCTGGCAAAACGACATTGGGCAGGCCTTTGCGTCGGACGGGGCCTCATCGCTCCATTTCGTCCTTGTCCCCGAAGCTTGGCATGAACTGGAAGGGGTCCTTTATCATGTTCAGCACAACGTAGGTGTTGGTCTTCTTGACCCCGCGGATCTGCAGCATCGACTTTATGACGGCGCTGAACTCCTCACGGTTCTTGCAGGCCACCCAGGCGATGGAGTCGCACTCGCCAGTGACATCGAACACGGCCACCACGTCCTTGAGGGATTTGATCTTCTGCTGAATGTCCAGAAGATCCCCTTCGACGTAGATGTGCACGATGGCCATGAACTCGTACCCCAGCTTCAGGTAATCGACGTGGGCACGATATCCATGGATGATGCCCAGCTCCTCCAGGTTCTTCACTCTTTGGATGAGGGTGGTGGGATGTATGCTCAGCCTCTTGGCTATCTGTCGGTAGGAGCCTTGGCTGGAGGTACAGAGTTCCTGAATGATGCGCTTGTCCAAATCGTCTAGGTTGCTGCTGGCCATCGCTTCCCTCATCCCTCAAATATGATGTTCAGAATGGTTCAATGGATATTTGTCTGTTTTCCTCAAGTACTAACGATACATTTGTCGAGTGCACGGAGCCAGAGGTCATGCCTCTCTTCGCCGAAGCGCCATATCGCCCGGGACATGTTTTTAGAAGGGAAGGGACATGGGTGGGAGGATGACTCGCCTACTCTATGAGGTGGACCCTTATCTGAGGACGTTCGACGCCGAGGTCTGCAATGTGCAGGGGGAATGGGTGGCCTTGGACAGGACAGCCTTCTTCCCGGGCGGAGGCGGGCAGGACGCCGATTCGGGTTGGATCTCTGGCCTGGAGGTCAAGTCCGTGAGGGCCCAGGGCGAGGATGTGCTGCATCAGGTGCCGGGGCACAGGCTTGCACCAGGCACCAGGGTGGAATGCCAGATCGATTGGGAGCGACGGCATGACCTCATGAGGGGGCACACTGGAGAGCACCTTCTCTTCTCTATCCTGTGCAAGATGCACCCCGAGATCGAGCTGGTCAAGATCGCCATCACCCCCGCCAAGAAGAGCCTCATCGTCAAGGGCGAGCTGAACTGGCCCCTGTTGGCCATGGCGCAGACGGAGGCCAATGACGCCATCGCGGCCCAGCTTCCGGTCAGTGAGGTCTGGGCCTCCAAGGACTCCGAGGCCGTGAAGGAGATCCGCATCAAGGTGGAAAGGATACACGGCGACAAGGTCCGTATAGTGAGGATAGGGGACATCGACAGGGCGGCGTGCGCGGGCGTTCATGTACAGAACACCAGGGAGATAAAAATGCTCCTGGTGACCCGGCTGGTATCGGCCCGCCCCGCCGGGGACTTCGAGATAGAGTTCGAGACCGGCCGTGAGGCCATGGGGACCGCCATGCGGCTCTCCTCCATAGCCCTGCAGGCCGCGGATGCCACTGGGGCCCAGCCGGACGATCTGGTGGGCGCCATTGGCAACCTCAGTGCGGAGGTGCGCTCCAGGCGCGAGCTGCTCAAGGCCTACGCCAAGCAGGCCCTGTCCCGTTTGGAGCCGGAGAAGGTGGAGGGGGTGCGCGTCTACTCGGGAGTCTTCGAGGGCGTGGACAAGAAGACCCTCGTGGACGCTGTGAACGGGTTCGTGGGCGAGGGGCGCTCTGCGGCGGTCATGGCCTCGGTCGACGATCGACTCATGCTCGTCGTGGCCACCAGCAAGGACCTTCCCGTGGACTGCCGCCTCGTCCTTGCAGAGGGCCTGAGGTTGGTGGGAGGGAAGGGAGGGGGAGGTATGAACTTCGCCTCTGGAGGGGCGGCCGACCCGAGCAAGGCGGAGGTCGCCCTCAGCTCGGCCTTGGCCGCTCTGCGCTCGGCGTTGAAATAAGGCCTTGCACGTTCGTTATGAGCCGCCACCGTTGTTAAACTAGATGAAATGTCTAAAAAGAGACAGGAAAATTCGACAGAAACCTATTTTATGCTGTTCCTAATAGCCATCCTTCATGACTTCCCCTAAGGTGATGAACGAAGCCAAGGACGCCATCCTCAAGAAGGTCAAGGACGAGGATGTGCGCTTCATCGAGATGCAGTTCTCCGACATCCTCGGCATGGTCAAGAGCGTGTCGATACCCGTGACCAAGCTGGACCGTGCCATGGACGAGGGCGTGTTCATCGATGGCTCCTCCATCCTGGGATATGCCACCATCGAGGAGAGCGACATGCGGGCGCAGCCCATCCTCGAATCCTTCCAGATCTACCCATGGACCTGCGACTCGCCCATGAAGACGGCGCGATTCATGTGCAACATCTTCGACCACAACGGCAACCGCTTCAAGGGGGACCCGCGCTGGGTCCTGGAGAAGATGATTGGAAAGGCCAAGGAGAAGGGCTGGACCTTCAATGTCGGTCCGGAGTTCGAGTTCTTCCTGCTCAACATGGACGAGAAGGGCAACCCCACCTTGGAGCCTTCGGACTCGGGCGGCTACTTCGACCTGATGCCCCTGGACATCGGCGAGATGGTCAGGAAGGACATCGTCCTAGCCTTCGATGCCATGCACTTCGACATGGAGGCCTCGCACCATGAGGTCGCTCCAGGGCAGCTCGAGGTGGACCTGCGCTACCAGAACGCGCTGACCATGGCCGACCGGATGATGACCTTGAAGTTCGGCGTCAAGACCATCGCCGCGCAGTACGGGCTCTATGCCACCTTCATGCCCAAGCCACTCTTCGGCGTGAACGGCTCGGGCATGCACGTGCACCAGAGCCTGGCCATGGTGGACGGGCGCAACGCCTTCGACGACCCCAACGGCAAGTACGGGCTCTCGGACCTGGCCATGAAGTACCTGGGCGGCCTCCTGACCCACTCCAGGGAGATCTGCGCCCTCCTGGCCTCGCACGTGAACTCCTACAAGCGCCTGGTCCCGGGATACGAGGCCCCCTGCTACATCTCCTGGGCCAACATGAACCGCTCCGCCCTTATCCGCGTGCCCGCTGGTCGCGGGGGGAGGACGCGCGTGGAGCTGCGCAACCCCGATCCCGCCGGCAACCCCTACCTCCAGTTCGCGGCCATGCTCGCTGCGGGCCTGGACGGGATCGAGAAGGGCATCTACCCACCAGAGCCAGTGGAGAAGGACATCTATCACATGAGCAAGGAGGAGAGGAAGCGCCTGGGCATCGACTCCCTTCCCGAGTCGCTCGGCCAGGCCCTGGAGCTGCTGTCCGGCAGCAAGCTCATGAAGGAGGTCCTGGGGGAGCACATCTTCTCGCACTTCCTCCACATTAAGGGAGCAGAGTGGGACGAGTACCGCACTTGGGTCTCGGATTGGGAGCACAAGAAGTATCTCAAGGCGCTATGAGGCCCGGAACTGGGGCGAAAGCCCCTCCTTAATCCCTTCCACCTTTTCCCCGAGACGTCCACCGTTTTTCCAAAGGTTTAAGACACCCCTCCGAGTTCGTCATCCGTTAACATGATGCCAGGAATGCGAGGCGTGAACCCCCGCCAGGTCAAGCAGGCCATGAAGCGCATGGGCATTGAGACCGAGGAGCTTCAGGGGGTCACGGAGGTCATCATCCGCACCAAGGACAAGGAGTACCAGATCAAGGATGCGGAGGTCACCATCATGAAGGTCCAGGGACAGAAGACCTTCCAGGTGGTGGGGGAGGAGAAGGTCGTTCCGCTCGGCCAAAGTCCGGCGGAGAAGACGGCCGCCCCCGCTGCGGCCATCGTCCCCGAGGAGGATGTCCAGCTGGTCATGTCCCAGACCGGGGCTTCCCGGGAGAAGGCCATCGAGGCCCTGAATGCCTGCGACGGCCAGCCAGCGGAGGCCATCATCCGGCTGATGTCATGAGGAGGTCCCAACCATGTGCCTAGCGGTCCCAGGTAAGATCGTGTCCATCCACGGCCAGAACGCCACCATCGATTTCGGGGGCGTGCAGAGGGAGGCCAACGTATCCTTGGTAGAGCCGAAGGTCGGAGATTATGTGGTGGTGCATGCAGGCTTCGCCATCCAGGTGGTGGACGAAGAGGACGCCAAGGAGACCATCAAGCTCTGGGAGGAGCTCATGGCCTCGCAGCAGGAGCCTTAGGGCTTTTCCTGGCCACCACGCAGAAGAAGCTTCCTTTCTCATCGCGGAGGACGGGTTCCGCCCCTTGGCCCGGGAGGTCGGGGTGACGATGCAGGGTGGAGATCGACTCCACCACTTCGAGACGAGCGCCCTCCATGAGGTGACGCACCTCCTCGGCCGTGAAGAGCCTTGCATGGCTGTAGAGGGCATGCCCTGACCGTGCCTTGAGCTCGTACCTCTCGCCCCAGGGCGAGCCCCTGGCGATCGAGCATATGGCCAACCTCCCGCCGGGACGAAGGACCCTCCTGGCCTCCGAGATCGCCCCCTGCGGGCCCTCCAGGAAGCAGAGGACCGTGACCATCAGCACGTAGCCGAACGATCCGTCCTTGAAGGGGAGCCGCTCGGCCGAGGCCTGGGCGCAACGGATTCCATAGGGGAGGGACTTGAGCAGCATGGCCCGGGAGATGTCCACACCCACCACATTATCCAGATGTCTGGTGAACGCCCCTGTCCCCATGCCCACGTCCAACCCCTCACCGGACAGCGCCAGTCCCTTGATAGCGGCCAGCTCGCTCAGGAATACGTCCCGGCGCTCGGAGAAGAATAGGTCGTAGTCGTCGGCCACGGCGTCGAACAGCCTGCTCATCATCGGACCCTTCGACCTGCTAGGATTTGAATCCTATGAAAGGCTTGTCAGTGCAAAGAATTTATTAACAACAAGCTCTGAATCTTGCAGAACGACCGAAGGGTGGAACGGAGTGAAGACCATCAAGGGCCCTATCAACTCATGGCGGCTTGGGGAGTGCATGAGCGTGGACCCTATCCGCAGGGCCCCAAAGGTATGCAGCGAGGACTGCATCTATTGTATGCTCGGCTCATCAGGCTTCCTCGCCACCAAGCGCTCCTCGCTGGTCTCCACAGAGGAGGTCGTGGAGGACCTGTCCGAGCTGGCCTCCATCCATCGAGGGCTCCCGATAAGGTTCTTCGGGACGGGCGAGACGACTCTCGCCTCCAACCTGGGCGAGATGATCGAGGCCGCCAGGGCCTCGGGCGTCGGGAGCACGGCCGTCCTTACCAATTCCACCCTGATGGAGAGGAGCGAGGTCAGGGAGGATCTGGAGAGGGCGGACGTTATCATCGCCAAGGTCGACGCCAGCGACGAGAGGTCCTTCCAGCGCATCAACCGCCCCCACTGCGACGTTTCCTTCTCCCGCATGGTTAGAGGCCTTAGGTACATGCGGTCCAACTACAAGGGGAGCCTCAGGCTGCAGATAATGCTAATGAAGGAGAACGAGTCTCAGGCCGAGGGGCTGGCACAGCTCTGCTCCGACCTGTCACCGGACCTGATCTACCTCAGCACGCCCACACGGCCTTGCCATGCGACGCCTCTGACATATAGGTCGTTGCAGGAGATCTCCAGGCGTTTCCATCGCCAGGGGCTCAACGTCACCTACGAAGGTCGAGGGGACCGTGAGACTTGAGATTGCCGTGAGAATGCGACCAGGTAGTCACTTGAGCTTGGAAAAGGATAAGATCGAAGGGGTTTGCGGGACGCGTCAGAGCTTGCAAAGCTTGAGCAGCTCCTCCCATTTCCTGTCCACGTTGGCCTGGATCTCCTCGGCGACGAAGGCCCACTTGTCCTTGGTCAGGTGGCTGAAGCGCCCCTGGGCCTTGAGCCACTCTGAAACCGGCAGCTTGGTCCTCGAGCCTTCGGCGATCCTCAGCGTGTCCCCGGTCAGCCTCCATACGCCGTTCTGGAACTCGTATAGGGGCCAGATGCAGGTCTCCACCGCCAGCTTGGCCATGTCGATGGTCTTGGCGGAGTCATGCCTCCATCCCCTGGGGCAGGGCGAGATGACGTTCAGGAACGCCGGCCCGTTGGCCTCGAAACCCTTGGCCGCCTTCTCGATGAGGTCCTTGTAATTGTGTGGCGAGCCCTGGGCTGCATAAGGAAGTTCGTGGGCGATGACGATCTTGGTCAGGTCCTTGGGGAACTCCTTCTTCCCTGGTACGCAGGTCCCGGCCGGGCAGGTGGTGGTCTGGGCCCCCCTACCCGTGGCACC
>JALOTM010000032.1 GCA_025457905.1 Methanomassiliicoccales archaeon | reverse complement strand
AGGCCGCCAAGGAGATGGTGGCAGAGGTGGGCGGCGAGGTCCTGGTCATCGCTTCCATGAACGATCCTTTCCTGGTGGCCAGCACGGTCCGGGGCTTCGAGCAGCTGCTCATGGACCAGATCGCCGACCCCAAGTCCGCGCATCGGCTGCTGGGGACCGTCCTGAGGACGTTAAAGGAGGGCGCCAGGGTGATGAGGGAGGAGTGCGGAGTGGAGGCCGTGTTCCTGGGCGACGGCATCGCCGACGCTTCGCAGAACGACCTCTCCAACAGCCTGGCCTTCGACATCCCCTATGCGGCGGAGCTTGTGGGCCACATGCGAGCCCTGGGCCTCAAGGTGGTCCTCAGCAACGTCGCCCTCTCGGGGTACGTGGAGGAGCAGTACCGCTCCTGCCGGCCCGACGCCATGCACATCTCCTCGGAGGGGAGGGCCTACCCCAAGATGCTGGACCTGATCAGGGGCGACCGATGCCTGGTATCCGGAATAAGCCCGATGCGCAAGATACTCCCCATGGCTCCCGACGAGATTGAGATGGAGGTGCGCAGGGTGGCGCAGGAGTTCGGGGCGGGCCCGGGGCTGGTGGTGTCCTCGGCCGGTGAGATGCCCCTGGAGACCCCCGCCGAGAACATCCTGGCACTGGCGAATGCCACGCGCTAGAGCCGCTCTCGGATATCCGTCTGGGCTCAGCCCAGGAACTGCGCGATGGCCCTCAGGCTGAGGGTGTCGCAGATCTCCTCGGCAAAGCGCACCAGGTCCTCCCTGGGCCCGGCCACGGCATCCTTCACCAGGTAGGGCGAGAGGTCCCGGTCCAAGGCGCCCAGGTAGGTGGCCAGGACGCATCCCGATGCGCTCAGGCCCACCAGCATCACAGTGTCGCAGTCCCTCTCCCGGAGCATGGCCTCCAGCCGCGTCCTGTTGAAGGCGTTGGGATAGTTCTTCACCACCGTGGCATCCTCCTCCCTCACCTTGATGGAGGGATGGAAGGCGAAGGCCTGGCTTCCCGGGGCGGGACCCTCCTCGTCGGTGTGGTAGACGACGATGATGGGCAGGCCCTTGCTCCGGAAAAGGTCGATGGCCTCGTTCATCTCCTCCGCCCTTTCCTCGACCGACGCCATCAGGCCTCGGGAGGAGTCCAGCCAGGCGTTCTGGACATCGATCACCAGCAGGGCCGGCTTCATCATACCCCCTCCGGTCTCCACACCAGCGCCACCAGCTTGACCACTATGTCGGTCTTCTTGGGGGAGATGGAGACGGTCTCCAGCCTCTCCGTAAGGGGATCCATCTTCTGGCCCATGGCCCGGACCTCCGCTTGGAACTCCTCCTCCAGCCTCTGGCGCTGCTTCTGCAGGGCCTCCAGGTTGTCGCCCGCGTACTCCACGTCCTTCTTCTCCTTGGATATCTTCCCGTAATCGCGCACGGTGCGGCTGGCGGCGCTGCTGGACTTCCGTCCCACCACGGCGCCGAGGATGGAAGAGCCCAGCGAGACCGCGCTCTGGTACTTCTGCCGGCTGGCCTGCTCCCTCTCCTTCTCCAGGGCCACCTGCCCCCGGCGTATCCTCTCGTCGAGGGCGGCGTACTTGGGGGCGTACTTCTTGCGCAGCTTCTCCATGTTGCCATCGTTGGCCTCCCTGGCCGCCAGCTGCATGCGGATGCGGAAGTCGCTCTCCTTCTCCCCCGGCCGGGAGAGCTGCTGCAGGCCGGGGCTGTAGAGGAGCTCCAGCTTCTGGCTGCGCGCCAGCCATCCGGAGAACTCCTTCTGCCAGGCGGAATAGCTCTTGGGCTTGGAGGCGGCCGGCGGGAGCTCGGAGAAGCGGGAGGGCTCGAGGGGCGAGCCGGATAGGTCGGACATGGACAGCTCCACGGCCTTGGCCGAGTCCCAGCTTAGCGCCAGGGGATCGTTGGTCAGAGGGGCCAGGAAGAGCATGTCCTGCGCCTGGTCGATCTTCCTCTTGGCGTCGGCGAAGCGGACGTGGGAGACGCCCAGCACCATGGGCCTGTAGACCAATGCGCCCTGGCCCCTGGCCGAGGGAGGCAGGAAGTACTGGGGGATCTCCGAGGGGAGCACCGGCCTCATGGACCCGGGGGCGGGGACGGCCGCGGCCGGGCCGGCGGGGGCCCTCTCGGCGACGCGCGCTGGCGCGAGGGGCTGGAGCACGGGGGCCTTGGAGCGCAAGGGGTCCATGAGCACCTTTATCTGCTCCCGGGTGAGAGGGCCGCACAGGTAGGACATGGCCCATCTGGTGGTGAATACCGAAGGGGCGTCGTCGTGTACGTTGTGCATCAGGAAGACGCGGTTCCCCAGCCCCGCTATCACCTGGTCCATCTGGGAGCGGTCGAACCCCTTGCCCGTGCCCGTGGACACCCCCTCCAAGGCGTCCAGGACCCTGATCTTGTCCCGGTCCGTCTGCAGGCGCCCGATGAACCAGGTGCCGGTGTTGGAGAGGCTCTTGTAGTCCAGGTCCACGGGGTTCTGGGTGACCAGCGCGACGCCCAGACCGAAGGCGCGCGCCTGCTTCATGAGCGTGAGCAGCGGCAGCTTGGAGGGGGGGTTGGCGATGGGCGGGAGATAGCCGAAGACCTCGTCGATGTAGAGGATGGCCCTCAGGCTGGTGGTGCCCGACTGCGTCCGCATCCATCCCACCACGTGGTTCAGGAGCAGCGACACGAAGAACATGCGCTGCGCGTCGCTGAGGTGGGCGATGGAGAAGATGGAGATGCGCGGCTTGCCGCTGGGCGTGTACAGGAACCCCTTGACGTCCAAGGGCTCGCCCTCCATCCACAGCCGGAACCCTGGCGCCGCCAGAAGGTTGTTGATCTGCATGGCCAGCTCGAAGCGGGCCTTGGAGGGGTAGAAGGACTCCAGCTCCAGCACGCCGATCTGGCGCACCGGCGGGCTCTGGATCTGCTGGATGAGGCCGGCCAGGTCCAGGCTGGATCCCTTCCTCCAGGCCTCGGAGAGGATGGTGGAGATGAGGATGTGCTCGCGCGACCGGATGGGGTCCCCCTCGACGCCGATGAGCCCCAACAGGCTGGTGACGGTGGTGTTGATGCGCTCCTGGAGCAGCTCGTCGTCGTCGATTATCTCGGCCGGGGGGGCGGCGAAGGACTTGAGGATCGATACTGGCGTCCCCGCGTTGCTGCCAGGCGTGTAGATGGTGAAGTCGCAGGAGCTGCGCAGCCGCCTTATGCGCTCCCCGTCCTCGCCCCACGACGCCAGGCCGTTCCTCCAGGAGTCGGCCTGCTTGGCGGCGTAGTCCTCCACGGACATCCCCTTCTTGGCGGCGTCCTCGGCGTTCACCCAGGGGAGGAAGTCCTCCTTGCGCAGCTCGGGGAAGGTCAGCATGAGGTTGGTCATGTCGCCCTTGGGGTCGATGACGATGGCCGGGACGCCGTCCAGGGCGGCCTCCTCCAGGAGTGAGATGCACAGCCCGGTCTTGCCGCTCCCGGTCATGCCCACGCACACCATGTGCGTGACCAGGTCCTTGGAGTCATATAGGAGGAGATTCTCCTTCATCGACTTGGTGGCCAGATCGTAGTCGCGGCCCAGGTAGAAGACGCCCAGCTTCTCGAAGTCCTGCATGCTCTCTCCCTAGCACCGCCCATCGCCCTCGGGCCATTAATTTGTTTGCGCGCTGCCCTGATGGGCAGGTCCTGCATACGGGCCTCTTTTGGCCTAGGGCCGACTCCGTCGTCCTCGATCCATTATTGGTGGAGCGCTCAGATCGAGGAGTAGACCACCTTACCTCCCACAATGGTCATCAGGTTCTTGATGTCCTTTATCTTGTCCGGCATCACGGAGAGCGGGTCGTCGGAGAGCAGCGCCAGGTCGGCCAGCTTACCTACCTCGATGGACCCCCTTGACCTCTCGTCCCCGGTGGAGTAGGCGCCCTCGATGGTGACCATGCGCAGGGCCTCCTCGGGGCTGACCCTCTGCTCCGGGTGCCAGCCTCCTTCAGGAAGGCCCTTCGGGTCCTTCCTGGTGACGGCGGCGTACATGTTGAGGAGCGGGTTCATCGGGCAGATAGGGGCATCGGTCCCCCCGCAGCAGTGCACGCCGGCGTCGATCAGCGACCGGAAGGCGTGCGCGTACTTGGCCACCTCAGGGGGCACCTGACGGGGTATCCAGTGCATCCCTCCCATGACGAAGCATGGCTGGACGCTGGCCACCACCCCCAGCTCGGCCATCTCCTGGATGAGGTCCTCCCCCAATATGATGCAATGGCTGATCTTGAAGCGCGGGTCCTTGGGATGGTGCCTGTCCCTGGCCTCCCGGAAGGCGTCCAGGACGACCTCCACGGCCCGGTCGCCGAGGGCATGGACGTCCACCCGCAGACCGTTGGCCGTGGCCTTGAGCACGATCTCCCTGACCTCCTCGGGCGTGAACCTCATCACACCGCTGGTCTGGGGCATGTCCACGTAGGGCCTTCTGAGCGCCGCGGTGTGGGAGCTGAGGGAGCCATCGGAGACCACCTTGATCCCCGCCAGGTGCAGCTTCTCGTCGCCGAAGCCGCTCTGCAGCCCCACGTCCACCGCCCGGTCCAGGTAATGGTTGCTCAGGTAGTAGCTGATCCGGACGGGCAGCCTGCCCTCCCTCTCCAGCTCCTGGTACGCCTTCACCTGCACGTCCGAGGCCAATATGTCCACCAGGGACGTGAGGCCCAGGCGGACCGCCTGGTCGGCCGTGAACCTCAGGGCGTCCTTCACCTCCTCCAATGTGGCGATCAGCCCCGCACCCGACTCCACGAAGCCGGGCATGACCAGGTCCACGGCCTTCTCCAGCAGCACTCCGGTGAACTCGCCCCTGCCGTTCCTGTTCATCTCCCCTCCCTCCGGGGAGGGCGTGCTGTCGGTGATGCCCTTCTGCTCCATGAGCAGGGTGTTGATAAGGTAGATGTGCCCGTTCCAATGCAGCAGGAAGACCGGGTTGTCGGGGGCGACGGAGTCCACCTCCCAGCGGGTGGGGTACCTGCGCTCCTCCATCAGCTCCTGGTTCCAACCGTATCCCAGGATCATCTGGCCCTTGGGCGTGGCATCTGCCCTCTCCTTGACCCTCTGCAGGAGCTCGGGTATGTTCTTCGCCCCCTCGAGCTGCACGCTCCTGCCCCACTGCCCGACCAGCAGGGGATGCATGTGGGAGTCCTGGAAACCGGGCACGAGGGCCCGGCCCTGGGCGTCTACGACCCTGGTGTTCGGCCCGATGTACGTCCCGACCTCGGAATTCGAGCCCACCATGAGGATCCTCTCGCCGACGACACCCACCGCCTCGGCCCTCGTCATCCTGCCATCCACGGTGATGACGTTCGCGTTCGTGATCGCCAGGTCAAGATGCACGCCCTGTCCCTTCAACCTCTCACACTCCCAGTATGCAGATGCTAGGTTCGCTGCCTCTCTTTAGGGTTTGCTTCCGTTCCGCCTGGTGTGCAGGTGAAAAAAGAATCGTGATGTTTCCAGCAGCGGGGAAGGGGGATGGGGTAAAAGCGGGACGAGGGGAGGGTGCGAGGCCCTCCCCCCGGCAGAGAGGTTTCGGTCACTTCCTCTTGCGGAGGAACAGCAGGACCACGACCACCACGACGATAGCCGCCACGGCCAGGGCCACGATGATGAGGGTCATCCCCCCACCGCCGCCACCGTCGCTGGGGGCGGTCGGGGTGGCCGGGGCCGCATCGCTCATGGTCCCCTCGCCAGCGGAGTTGACCGCGGACACCTTGTAGTAGTACGTCTGGCCGTTGGTCAGCCCGCTATCGGTGAAGGACGGCCCAGTGGACGAGGCCACCAGGGAGTACGGCCCGTCCACCAGGGTGGCCCGGTAGACCTTGTAGCTCGTGACCCCCGATTCGCCCACGAACTCGGGCGCCTGCCATTCCAAGGTCACCTGGCCGTCGCCCGCGGTGGCGGTCAGGGAGCGGGGCACGCTCGGCACCTGGATGGTGGCGCCCATTATCAGGCCGTGGAAGCTGCCGCCGGGCGAAGGGAAGTTGGAGCCGGGGTAGGCATAGCCCCGCAGCGACTCGTTGGCGCCCTGTATCCAGTAATGGGATGTGATGGACGGCGCCACCAGCCCGAGGAAGTTCAGGGCCACCAGGGAGTTGCAGTAGCTGAAGGCGTACTCCCCGATGGAGCTCACGCCGCTGGAGACGTTCACTGACGTCAGGAAGTCGCACTCATAGAAGGCGTAGTCGCCGATCTTCGTGACGCTGCCCGGAACCGTCAAAAATCCCGCCTTCCCGCCTGGGCATTGGATGAGCGTGGTGACGGGCTTGTTGAAGAGCACCCCCTCGATGCTGGCGTAGCTGGGGTTGGCCGCGTCCACGTTGATGGCGGCGAGCAGGTCGCAGTAGTAGAAGGCGTAGTCCTCGATGGCCGTCACGCTGCTGGGGATGCTGACCGACGTCAGCCGGTCGCAGGCATAGAACACCTCGTCGCCAATGAAGGTCACGCTGCTGGGGACGGCGAAGCTGCCGGTCTTGCCACCAGGGCACTGGATGATGGTGGTGAGGGACTTGTCGAAGAGCACCCCCTCCACGCTGGCGTAGTAGGGGTTGTCCGGGTCGACGTTGATGGCGGTGAGCCCGTCGCAGTTGTAGAATGCCTCGTAGCCGATGGACAGCACGCTCTCGGGGATCTCGATGGTGGTGAGCTGGTCGGAGTAGGTGAAGGCGTAGCTGCCGATGAAGGAGACCCCATCAGGAATGCTCACGGAGGTGAGCTGGTCGCAAGAGTAGAAGGCGTAATGCCAGATGGTCGTCGTGCTGCTCGGGACCGAGAACGCCCCTGCCCTGCCGGCAGGATACTGCAGCAGGGTGGCAAGCGACTTGTCGAACAGTACGCCGCCCGAGCTCGCGTAGTTCGGGTTCCCCGGGTCCACGGTGAAGGCGGTGAGCCCGGAGCAGTAGTAGAAGGCGTAGCTGCCGATGGTGGTGACGCTGGCGGGGATGTCCATCGAGGTCAGCGAGTCGCAGTCGTAGAAGGCGTAGCTGCCGATGGTGGTGACGCCGTTCGGGATGGTGACCGATGTGACCCTGCAGTCATAGAATGCGTAGTCGGTGATGGAGGTCACGCTGCCAGGTATGGCTAGGTCCCCTGCCTTCTCGGCCGGGCAGAGCATCAGCACGGTCTGGGCCTTGTCGTATAGCACACCTTCCACGCTGGAGTAGGCCAGATTGGACGCGTCCACCTCGATGGCGGTCAGCGAATTGCAGTAGCGCATGGCGCTGCTGCCGATGGAGGTCACGTCGCCAGGCACGCTGAGCATGGTCAGGGAGTAGCAGTAGTAGAAGGCCCCGTTCCCGATCGTCCTCAGTCCGTCGGGGAGGTGGACGGAGGTAAGGGCACCGCAGTCGTAGAAGGCATAATTGCCAATGATCTCCACAGTGCTGGCCAAGTCGACGGAGGTGAGCTGGCGGCATTCGTAGAAGGAGTAGTCGCCGAGGGCCGTGACCCCTTCGGGGACCGTATAGGCGCCAGACTTGCCGTTGGGGCATTGTACCAGGGTGGTCATGGCCTTGTCGAAGAGCACCCCGTCAGAGCTGGCGTAGCTGGGGTTGGCCGCGTTTACGTTAATGGCGGTCAAGGCCAGGCAATATTGGAACGCGTAGTAGCCGATGGAGGTCACGCTGGCGGGGATGGTGATGGACGTCAGGGAGTCGCAGTAGTAGAAGGCGTAGTCGCCGATGGTCAGGAGGCCACTCGGCAGGACGACCGAGCTCAGCCCCCTGCAGTAGTAGAAGGCGCTACTGCCGATGTAGGTGACGCTGCTGGGCACGGTGTAGCTGCCGGACTTGCCGCTGGGGCATTGTATCAACATCGTCTGCGCCTTATTGAGCAGCACGCCGTCCACGCTGGCGTAGCTGGGGTTGGCCGCGGCGACGTTGATGGCGGCCAGGGCTTCGCAATAATAGAAGGCGTTGTTGCCTATGCTGGTCACGCTGGCGGGGATGGAGACCGAGGTGAGGAGGTCGCAGTACGCGAAGGCATAGCCCTCGATCGAGGCGAGGCCCTCGG
>JALOTM010000031.1 GCA_025457905.1 Methanomassiliicoccales archaeon | reverse complement strand
CGTGGACATCCTGCTCCTGGAATCGGACGACTTCGAGGCCTACAAGCAGGACGATGCCTTCAGCTTCCTGCCCATGAGCCGTCTGAACACCTTCGCCACCGGATTCGTGGAGAGCGGAATGGATGAGCTGGTGAGCGGGACGGAGTATTACCTGATCATCGACAACACCAACAAGCCGGCCGGTGGGGCGTTCCCCTCGGGCCCCGAGGACGAGGCGCAGGTGGCCTTCGAACTCGGGGGAGGGAACGTGGAGAGCATCGCCGCTGGCTCCAACTTCATGAGCCTGTTCATCATCATCGGCGTGGTGGTGGCCATCGTCGTGATCGTGGTCCTGTTCTTCCTCTTCAAGGGCATGAAGTCCAAGGGGGGCATGCCGGGCAAGTACCCGGCCACCGGGTTCAAGGTCTGCCCCAGATGCGGTGCTCAGGCGCCGTCGGAGTACACGTTCTGCCCCAAGTGCGGCAACCGCATCTGAGCCTGGATGCGGCAAAAACCTTTTATCGCTCATCCTTCCTGATAACGACCATGTCCGCCATCAAGCTGGCCAGGCCGGCAGCCTTCCTCATGCTCAGCCTCATGATCGGGGCCATCCTGCTCGCGCCCGGGGCGCAGGCAGCCACCTGGACCAACACCGAGACCAGGACCGTGGGGTTCGACAGGTTCGAGGTGGTAATGCTCTATGAGGCGGAGAGCGACGCCCAGGTCACCTTCGCCTTCAGCGTTGAGCTGGGCACGGCCGTGGACCTGCTGGTGATGGGACAGGCGGACTACAGCGCGTACGAGGTCGGCGCTCCCTTCAGCTACATCGCCGGCTCCGTCCTCGACGGCATGAGCGGGTCGGGGGTGTGCCTGACCCCGGTGGTCGGGGAGCGGTACTACGTGGTCCTGGACAACACCGACCGGCCAGCTGGTGGCGCCGACCCCACTGGCTCCGTCAGGGTCCAGTACACCGTCACCGCGCTCAACGCCTCCGTGCCCGGTGAGCTCTACAACTTCCTCCTGGCGCTGGCTGTGGGCGGGGTGGTGTTCATCGTGGCGGCCATCCTGATCCTCTACCTAATATTCTTCCGCAAGCGCAGGGCTCCAGTGGTCCAGGTAGTGGTCGGGAAGTGCCCCGACTGCGGTGCCGAGGTGCCGCCTGGCTCGCAGTACTGCCCCAGGTGCGGGAAGAGGTTCTGAGCGTTCCTGGACCATGGTTGCTGACCCCGCCGGGCAAACCTATTTGCCATCCCCGGCAGCTAAGGTGCCGAGGCGGAGAGATGAGCGGATGGAGCAAGGTCCCTGGAGCGCTTGTGGCCCTTCTCGTACTCGCGTCCGCCGCTGGCGGTGCCGAGGGCGCCATGGTGTCCTTCGTCCCCACTTTGGAGGGGGAGACGACGGTCGCGGCCGGGCAGTTCTCGGTGCTGGCGCACTTCTCCCCCTTGGATGGTACACCGGTGGCCTATTCCTTCGAGGAAAAGGGTGGGAGGGAGGCGGACCTAATCCTCTTGGATGTGAACGATTACCACGCCTACCGGGCCGGGGGGAACGTCTCCTGCATCCCCGGATCGGCGCTGAATGCCACCTCCGGGGCCGATGTCTTCATGGACCTTGCCATCGGACAGGAGTACTACCTCGTCCTGGACAACACCCTGCTGCCCTTCGGGGGCGCCACCCCTGACGGCCAGGTGACGGTGAGCTACAGCATCGGGCTAGGCAGCGCCGAGCTGATAGAGGACCAGGGGTTCGAGTGGGCCCTGCCGCTGATGGCGGCTGGGTTCCTGGGGCTGGCGGCCGTAGTCCTATATTTCATGCTCAGGCAGAGGAAGGGCAAGGGGCTGGGTGAGCCTGGCAGCGCCAGCCTGGAAATGAGGAACTGCCCCCATTGCGGTGCGGCCATGGCCATGTTCGACCACGATTGCCCCCGGTGCGGGAAGCGGAGCTGAGCCTCATCCCTTCCTGTCTGCCATGGCCATGATCTCGGACGGCGCCCGACCCTGCCGCAGCAGCTCGCTCATCATGCGCATGGGGGCATCGATATGATGGTAGAAGGACTTGAGGCCGGAGCATAGGTAGTTGAGGCCTGGCTCTCCCTCATGGGTGGTGGAGAAGCGATCCTTGGGGCATCCTCCGTTACAGGCGAAGCGCACATCGCATTCCAGACAGGGCCTGGGAAGGACGGCCTTGCCCGCCCCGAACCTCAGCTGCCGCTCGCCGCACACCATCTCCAGCATCGGGGTGGTCAGAATATTGCCCAGCAGGTGTCCCTCGTCCACGAAATGGTCGCAGGAGTACAGGTCCCCGTTATGCTCGAGGGCCAGGGCGGTGCCGCAGGTGGGAGCGTTAGTGCAGACGCTGGGAGGTTCGCCGTGCCAGTTGGCCAGAGCGACGTCGAAGGCCTGCACGAAGACCTCGCCCACGTCCCTCCTCATCCACTCATCGAAGGCGCACATCATGAAGCGCCCGAAACTACCAGGAGCGACGGACTCCTCGGTGGCCTTGGCCGTCCCTGGGACCCGATCCACCACCGGGATGAATTGGATGTAGCGGATCCTAGCCTCCCCCCGGAGGAACCGGTAGACCTGGAGCGGGTGCGCGGCGTTCACGGAGTTGATGGCCACCAGGGCATTGTGCTCCACCTTGTGCTCCTGTAGCAGGCGAAGGCCCCTCATCACCTCTTTGAACGTCGGCCCTCCGGCGGCGTCCACCCGCAGCTGGTCGTGCAGATGCTCCGGCCCATCAATGGAGATGCCGACCAGGAAATCGTTCTCGTGGAGGAAGGCGCACCATTCGGCGTCGAGCAGCGTACCGTTGGTCTGGATGGTGTTCAGGACCTTCTGGCCAGGCCGAGCGTATTTGCGCTCCAGCTCGATCGACCTCCTGAAGAAGTCCAGGCCCATCAGGGTGGGCTCTCCTCCCTGCCAGGCGATCACCACCTCAGGGCCTTGGTGGGCCTGGATCACTTGCCGGACATAGCTCTCCAGGACCTCCTCTGACATGCGGAAGGAGGAGCCCTGGTAGAGGTCCACCTTTTTAGAATAGAAGCAGTACCTGCAGGCTAGGTTGCACACCGCACCTCTTGGCTTGGCGAGGATGTGGAACGCCCCAGCGGTCAGCCCGGCCATATGGTCGGTCCTGAGGAAGGCCTTGTCGTACCTGGGGCGCCGGTCGAGGACCGGGGCCACCGCCCTCGAGCGCTGTTTGGCCTTGGAGCTCAACCCCTCCTCCCCCCACCTATGGATGACATGCTCGCCCCCGGACCCTTGTCGGCCCGCCTCATTGCCGCGCGAAAGCTATCCGGACCGCGTCCTCCGGCTTTACCAGATGATCGGAGCTGGATTCCAGGTCGATGGACAGCTGCACTCCCTTGACGGTGCCGTTGAAGGCGTTCTTCTTGGGGAGGTAGTCAGGGGATACCGGGGCCCCGGCGTCCTCGCCAATGTCGCAACCATCGTCCGTGGAGAAGATCATGGCCTGGGTCAGGGGGATCTCCCCTTCCCCCACCTTCTTTCCGTCCACGAACAGCGATGCCCGGCCTCCCTTGCCCAGGCCTCCCCCGGCATAGGCGAACTCCATGCGGACCTGGTGCTCCCCTGCCGGCAGGGGGCCCTTCGATTCCACGAAGAAGCGCTGCACGCCGGCGACGTTGTAGCAGTACTTCAGCTTCCCGTCCTTGGCATACAGGCTCCAACCGCCTATGTTCGCCCCCTGGGCGATGATCACTCCCTCCGCCCCGGACTCCGGGACGACGATCTGGGCGGTGACGGCGTGGGATTTGTTCTTCAGGTTCAGCACGCTGTTCTCGCCCAGGCGCCCCATCCCGGGGAAGAGGATCTGGGTATTTCCCTTGACCACCACCGGCCGACCGGCCGTATCGGGGTTCATCTTCTCGGCGACGCGGTCGTCGATGGGCAGCACCTTGTGCCTGGTGGCCTCGATCAGCCACAGCCTTTGCAGCTCGCGCAGCTTATCCGGCATCTGCTTGGAAAGGTCCCTGGCCTGGCTCCAATCCTTGGTGCCATCGTAGAGCTCCCAGACGTCCTCGTCCAGGGGGATGGTCTTACGGCCCATCAGTATCCAGGGGGTGGCGTGCTTCGTCACCGCGGACCATCCCTTGTGATAGATCCCGCGGTTGCCGAACATCTCGAAGTACTGGGTCTCGTGCCTCTCCGGCACCTTGGCATCGTCGAAGGAGTACAGCATGCTCACGCCCTCGATGGGGTCCTGCTGCCTGCCGTTCACCGATAGCGGCTCGGGCAGGCCAGCAGCCTCGAGGATGGTTGGGGCCACATCTATCACGTGGCAGAACTGGGAGCGGACCTGCCCCTTGCTCCTTATCCCCCGGGGCCAGTGGACGATGGTGCCGTTGCGCGTCCCTCCCCAATGGGAGGCTATCTGCTTGGTCCATTGGTACGGGGTGTTCATGGCGTGCGCCCAGCCTACGGCGAAGTGATTGTAGGACTCCGGCCCCCCCAGCTTGTCCAGGTGCTTCATCAGGAACTCGGGCGTCTCCAGGTCGGCCAGGCCGTTGAAGTTGGCCATCTCGTTGAACGCGCCGTTGATGGTGCCCTCGGCAGAGGCGCCGTTGTCCCCGATGATGTAGAAGATGAGCGTGTCGTCCATGATCTGCAGCTTCTCCAAGGAGGCGAACAGCCGGCCGATGTGGTGGTCGGTGAACTCCAGGAAGCCGGCATAGACCTCCATCTGGCGGGTGAGGATGGGCTTGAGCTCCTTGGGCATCTCCTCCCAGGACGGGATCTCCTGGTGGCGCGGGGTCAGCTCGCAGTCCTGGGGGACGACCCCCAGGCGCTTCTGGCGGACCAGGGTCTCCTCGCGCAGCCTGTCCCATCCCTGGTCGAACTTGCCCTTGTACTTGTCAGCCCATTCCTTGGGAACATGGTGCGGGGCATGGGTGGCGCCAGGAGCGAAATAGACGAAGAAGGGCTTGTCGGGGGCCAATGCCTTCTGCTGCCCTATCCAGGCTATGGCCTTGTCGGTCATGTCCTCCATGAGGTGGTAGCCCTCCTCGGGCGTCCTCTTGGGCTCGACCGGGACGGTCCCCTCATAAAGGGACGGGTACCACTGGTTGGCCTCGCCGCCGATGAACCCGTAGAAGTACTCGAAGCCGCCTCCCCCGGTAGGCCAGGAGTCGAAGGGCCCGACCGGGTTCGCCTGCCAGACCGGCACCTCGTGGCACTTGCCGAACTGGGCGGTGCTGTAGCCGTTGAGCTTCAGCGTGTTCGCCAGGGGGGACATGGTGTTGGGCAGGACGGAGCAATAGCCAGGCGCCCCCGTGGCTATCTCGGTGATGCCTCCCATCCCGGCGGAGTGGTGGTTCCGCCCGGTAAGCAGCGCCTGCCGCGTCGGCGAGCAGAGCGCGGTGGTGTGGAAGCGGTTGTACTTCAGCCCTCCCGCGGCCAGCCTCTCGGCGCTCGGGGTTCGGCAAGGACCGCCGAAGGCGCTCGAGGCGCCGAACCCCGTGTCGTCCAGCAGCACAATGATTATGTTGGGCGCGCCCTGGGGAGGGCGCAGCTGCGCGATGGGCGGGAACTTGGTGTCCGGGTCCTTCGCGTCATAGGTGATCAGCTTCGGTTCTACCGTGTTCGGCATCGGCAGATGCGCCCTGTCCTTTGGCTCTTTCTCGCTCACTCATTTCCCCCCGATGAATCCAGATGATGGATTCGATGGGATTCCATATATTTGTTATTAAGTTAAATGGATGGATGCGGAATAGGCGGATCGAATGAGGTGCCCAATGATGAGGTGTCATTACCGATACATCTCATTCGACGGAAGCGGCTCCATTAAGGCCTGTCGGCCTGCGGACCATTATTCAAAGGTGACTTTTTTCGTGCAACTTTTCCGTTGTGTAAAAAAATCGAGCACGAGGTCAGCTCTCAATGACGGAGCCAGTATCCTTGGAAGGTCTTACCGCCCAGCGCCCCGGAATGAATGGTGAAGGCGGCCTCAGGCGAGGATGGGTCTTCCTTCGTCGTTGAACAGGGAGGATGGAGCGCCCCCGGCCCAGGGTCGCCAAGGATCTGCCCAAATGATTGATGTGCCAGCGGATCTACATTCCCCAGAACTTGTCCTTCTTGCGCTTGATGTCGATGAGCTCGTCCAGCACCATGCGCTCGTCCGTGTTCAGGTCGTAGTCGGAGATGCCCTGGACCTCGCTCTCCAGGATGTCCACCCACAGCACGTCCTCCACGTCGACCTGCCGGCCGATGGTCGGGCCCTCGATGGCCACGGCCACCTCCTGCCCGGCGATGGCCTCCTTCTGGGGGTCCTCGCCGGAGCGGATGGAGCGCACCTTGCCGATGTCGTTGCCCTCCCTGTCCAGCAGGGTCTGGCCGGTTCGGATCCTCCCCCCCAGCACGCGCACCCCCACGATGGCCGGCTTGCTGATGCGGAAGACGCAGTTGGGCAGGAGCCTCACCTTGCCCGGGAAGGCCACCAGGCCGCGCTTGGCCTCCTCGGCCTTGCGCTTCTCCTCCGCCACCCAGGCCTTGTAGTCGTCGATGAGGCCGTAGACCACGTTGTTCAGGAACACCTTCACCGGGTAGCCGGGCAGGGCCTCCTTGGCGTCCGGGAGCATGGCGATGTTGAAGGCCAGGATGGCCTTGTGCAGGGGGTCGGTGTGCGACGAGGCCTCGATCAGGTCGCGGCGGGATATGTCGCCGACCTCGTACTTGCGGATGGGTATCTGCGCCCGGTCGGCCTCGAAGGCCAAGGCCTCCAGGGAGCCCAGCGCGTCCGCCTTGATGTATATGCCCGCGTCCGCCACCTGGATGTTGACCTTGGTCTCCTGGGCGATCTCCTCCAGGATCTTGCTGCGGTTGCCCTTGAGGGCCCGCAGCGGCGCCCCCGCCACCACGCCCTCCAGGCTCTGGCAGAGCAGCTTGACGCCGGCCGCGGCGTGGATCTCGTCCACCGAGTCGAACTTGTCGCGTGGGTCGCGGATCTCGTCCAAGGGCCGGGGCTTGAGGATGGCCTTGACCTTGGTGATGAGCGGATGCGTCCTCGTGCCCAGCGCCACCTGGTCCCCCTTGGCCAGCGTGCCCGAGTAGATGATGACGTCGATGGTCGGGCCCAGGCCCTTCTCCTCCTTGACCTCCAGGATGGTGCCCTTGGCCGGGCCCTCCTCGGTGGTCAGCTGGGCCTCCAGGAACCTCTGGGCCAGGCCGATGAGCACCAGCAGGAGGTCGGGCACCCCCTCCCCGGTCTTGGCGCTGGCCGGGATGAGGGCGATGTTGCGCGTGAAGTCCTCGATGCGGTCGTAGCGGTCGGCGGAGAAGCCCTCCATGGAGAAGCGCTCGATGACCTTGTACATCTTCTCCTCGAAGGCGGCCACGGCCTCCTCGGTCTGGTTGCGCATGTTGAGTATGAAGGGAGCGCCCTTCTCCGACCTCCAGCCCTGCACCAGGTCGATCTTGTTGAGCACGATGACGAAGGGCGTCTTGTACTTGCGCAGGATGTTCATGGACTCGATGGTCTGCGGCTTCAGCCCCTCGTTGATGTCCACCACCAGGACGGCCAGGTCCGCCAGCGAGCCCCCTCGGGCGCGCAGGGTGGTGAAGGCGTGATGGCCGGGGGTGTCGATGAAAAGCAGCCCGGGCACGTTGAACTGCCTCTTGCCGATGAGCGGGCCGCACACCTTGTATATGTGGTCCAGGGGCACTTCCGTCGCGCCGATGTGCTGCGTGATGTAGCCCGCCTCACCCCTCCAGACAGCCGTACCCCTGATGTAGTCTAGCAGGCTGGTCTTGCCATGGTCCACATGGCCCAGCACGCTGACGATGGGCTGCCTGTTGGTCATTACCGTGGGATTAGGCATGGCGTATTAGTACCTTTCCGGAATCGCCAGGACAGGGGTGAATGGGATGCTGCTCGCAGATTCTGAGGGGAGCTCGGCTTAGCAGGAAAGAAAGGAAAAATGGATGGTTGGAAGATGTTTGCCTTCACTCGAAGAGCCAGGCGTCGACGCTGCGCTTCCAGTCCACCAGCTCGTACTCGTTGAAGAAGAGCTGGA
>JALOTM010000030.1 GCA_025457905.1 Methanomassiliicoccales archaeon | reverse complement strand
CTTGTCGACATGATGTCAGGAGGAGAATTGGGATGAGCCCACCCGAGCCCCTCGGGGCGCAAGAATGCGATGGGATATTTAAGCATGGCGAGTCCACTGGAATTGCACTCGATTCGAAATGGAATCCTTGTGCCACGAGCAAAGGGCTCCGTTCATCGAGGGGCCATCAGCATGCCAGGACCGACCATCATATGGCGTATTTTCCCTGCGATAGGGCCAGTGTATTATTATCGAATTAGATAATACTAGATTCGTGACCCTGCCATGATTTACATCAAGAGAATCTGAGGAAAGCAGGATTATATATACCGATAATAGTGGCTCTAGCGATGGGAAGCATACGTCTGGACCCAGAGGGCGCCGTATCGTCTCCATCCGGCGCGGACGACAGGAGCAGCCAAGGGGAGGGGTCTGAACCGGACCGTGGCGATGGAGGCCTGATGATGGCCTCCGTGAGCGACGATGGGCGGGTCATATCCGTCACGCAACCCCTGGCTGATGCCTTGGGCGTCCTCCCCGAAGCGGTTCTGGGAATGCCCCTCATGGAATTGGTCGCCTCGGACGAGAGGGAGGCCCTCAGGGCCATGATCTCCAAGGCCGCGAATGCCGGCCGTCCGGAGGTCTCGGACTTCCACCCATCCTCGGCCAAGGCCCAACCGCGGCTAAGACTAAGGATCGAGCGCATGCACGGGGACGAGCCCCTGGCCGTCGTGACCGCTGAGACCACATCCAAGCCAATGGGCCTGGCATTGCCGCTGACCACCTATGAGGTGGCCGAGGAGCTCATGAGATGGAGCGACCTGCTGGCCATCGCCCTGGACCTAGACGGGATGGTCATCACCGCCAGTGCCTCTGTGGAGACCCTTACCGGAAAGGCCAGGGAGGACATCATCGGCCGGCATGTCAGCGAGATAACCGTCCCTGAGCCGGGCCGTCCGGACATCATCGATCTCACACTATCGCGTGCCAAGAGCGGAGAGCCCTCATCAGGCGAGGTCCGTCTCCTCTCCGCCTCCAGGGGTTCGGTGCGCCTCAAGTGGCGCATGCAGCCCATACGCGACAGCCTGGGCAATGTAATCGGCACCATGGGCTTTGGTCACGAGCTGACCAACCCGTCCATTGCCGATGCCAGGGCGAGGGAGCAGGACCAGAACTTGGAGGTCCTGGCCGAGACCACCACCGACATCGTGGAGGCGGACGACATGGTCCAGGCCATCGAGAAGGACCTGGACAAGCTCATCGATTCACTCGGGGTGGACTTCGCCGTCTTCCGCCTCGTCGGCAAGGAGAGCAAGCCCCGCATGGTCTGCGCCGGCCTCGATTTCCGCCGTGGCCGCATGCTCCTCGAGTCGCATTTGGTCGGCGAAGGGCCCCTCTACCGGGGGGTCCAGGCAGGGACCTCCTTCATCTCCATGGGGGTCCAGTCGGACCCCCGGATAGTGCTCGAGGACAAGGAGATCAAGTCTCTCATCTGCCTGCCCATCCGCTTCCGTGGGGATGTGTACGGATGCGGCGCCTTCGGCACCATGGACACCTCCGTGAACCTCCAGTCCAAGTTGGCCATTCTGCAGGTCTTCTGCAACCAGCTGGCCATATCCATGCACAAAGTGCGCCTCAAGGACGAGCTGGCCCTCAAGAACATGGAGCTCGAGAGCCTGTATGAGACGTCCATGGCCGTCTCCAGCAGTCTGGAGATGCAGCAGGTCCTCGATTCGATACTGGGCAAGGCCTCAGAGCTGGTGAAGGCCGACGCCGTCTATCTCTTTCAGATCGACAAGAACACCACCAATCTCCATCTCATATCCTCCGTGTCGCCCTACGCGAATGTGCTCGGCGGACTGACCATACGCGTCGGCGAGGGCATCACAGGCATAGTCGCTCAGACCCGGGAGGGAATGCTCATCGAGAGGGCCGACAAGGACAGCCGCTCCCTCCATGTCCCTGGCACACCTGACGACCCGTCCTCGCTGATATCCGTGCCCTTGAAGATGGGGGACGAGCTTTTGGGGGTCATGACCTTGGAGAGGGTGCCTGGCGTGCCGTTCAATGAGAACGAGTTCCGCCTCATCCAGCTATTCTCCTTCCAGGCGGCCACCGCCATCTACAACGCCCAGATGTTCAACCGCCTGAACGAGCAGGCCAGCTCCCAGCAGATGTACAACATCCTGCTCACCCACGACGTGGCCAACTATAACGTGCCCATCCATGGTTACCTGGAGATGCTGGCCAAGGACCCGAAGCTGGATGAGAGGCAACGCCGCTTCGTCAAGAGCTGTTTGGCCCAGTCAGAGAACATCTCCTCACTGATCGCAGATGTTAGGAAGCTCTCGCTCCTCCGGACCATGGAGTCCGTCCGTTCCTTCGAGCCCGTGGACCTCCCCAAGGTCATCGCGGAGGTGCTGGAGTCTATCCGGCAGAACATCCTCTACGAGGACACGGACGTGCACTTCCATCCCGTCACCGGCCAGGCCTTGGTCATGGGAGACAGCTTCATCAAGGACGTGGTCTACAACCTCATCTCCAACGCCTGCAAGCATGCGGGGGATTGGCCCATCGATGTGGTCCTCCGCGAGCACGAGGAGGGAGGGACCAGCTTCTGGCGCATGGACGTCAAGGACCAGGGAGGGGGCATCTCCGAGGACCGCAAGTCCTTCCTGTTCCGTCGTTTCGAGAGCGTTGACGCCAGCTCGGCTTCAGAGGGGCATGGGATCGGGCTCTCGGTGGTGAGCTCGCTTTGCGAACGCTTCGGGGGAAAGATATGGGTGGAAGACAGGGAGAGAGTGGATGGCATAAGGGGCTCGATATTCTCAGTGACGTTCCCCAGAGTGAAGGTTTAATATTTGGCCAGGTCATATGTTATTGCCCGGGGAGGAATTGAGATGGCCGAGGAGCAGAAGGTCGTCCGGTTGCTGATGGTGGACGACAACAAGGAGCATGTGGACCTCTGTGTGGAGTATCTCCCCAAGGAGGAGTTCAGCCTCGACCCGGCCTACACTGCCATGGAGGCCCTGTCCAAACTAAAGTCCAACTCCTACGACATCATCGTCCTGGACTATGCCCTGCCCGACATGAACGGCATCGAGCTGATGAAGAAGATCAAGCCCATGGGGCTGCAGATCCCCATGATTTTCGTGTCGGCCTACGACGACCCGGACCTGAGCTTCGAGGCCATGCGCGCGGGGGCCTGCGACTACGTCGTCAAGACCTTCCAGTACTATGAGAGCCTCAAGGAGCGCATCCGTGAGAACATCGCCAGCTGCCCGGTACGCTGAGGGCTGTCCGAGAAGGTGAGGCGCTGAGCCTTGTGATTGGCATCCTGGGCAGCCCGCGGAGGGGAGGCAACTGCGACATCCTTCTCGATGAATGCCTGAGGGGCGCCAAGGAGTCCGGGGCCGCGGTCCGCAAATACTTCCTCCGGGACCTCAAGATCGCCCCATGCCAGGGTTGCAACACCTGCCTTACCACAGGGGAGTGCATCGTGGCCGATAACATGAGGGAGGTGCACCGCGCCCTCCTCGAGGCGGACGCCGTCATCGTCGCCACTCCCATCTACTTCTCAGGTCCGACCTGCACCACCAAGTGCATGATCGACCGCTGCCAGTGCCTGTGGGCGCGGGAGAGGCTGCTGGGCATCAAAGGGAAGCCTCGCAAGGGCGCGATGATCCTAGTGGGAGGGGACCCCAAGGCCGTCTTCCGCAACGCTCAATCGGAAATCAAGGCCTTCTTCGCAGGGGTCGGCATCACCTTCCATGCCGAGCTGCTCGTGGCTGGCGTGGAGAAGATGGGAGAGATCCGGACCCGGGAAGAGGAGTTGCGCCAGGCCTGGCGCCTTGGCCAAGGGCTGGCCTAGGCCTATTGACCCTCCTTGATCTCCCTCTGCGCCTGCCCTTCCAAGTCAAGCTGCTTGAGGCGCTTGTGCAGCTGCAGGAACACATACCAGGCCAATATGCCGCCCACCAGGACGCCGAAGATGATGGTCACGAACATCTTGGTCATGTCGTCGGGGATGAACATCTGCACGGAGGCCAGGGAGTTGAAGACTGCGTGCAAGGCTATGGCCGCGAGGAGGAAAGGCCACCAGGCCTTGCGCTTCCCTTCCTCGGACGGGTGGAGGTAGAGGGCTATGCCGTAGCCGATGAGCGCGCCCGTGGCCATGTGCATCACCGTTGTGCTGAAGGCCCGGGCGATGGCCATTAGGGCCAGCCCCTCGGCCCCGCCCGCGTTCACCGCCCCATAGAAGTAGAGCATGTTCTCCACCATGGCGAACCCCAGGCCGACGGAGGCACCGTACACTATCCCGTTCTCGACCTCCACCAGGCGCCTCCTCATCAAGAACAATGCCAACGCCTTCGCGCCCTCCTCCAGGACCGGCGCGGCGATGATGGCCACCAGCGCGCCTTGCACGGTGGCGTCGAATGGCAGGAAGTCGCCGAAGTCCCGCGGGGGTATCTGGAATATGATGGATATGGCCGCTGCCGCGAGGGTGACGATGGCGCCTCCCAGGACGAAGGCCAGCAGCACTGAGCTCCAAGGTTCTCGTTCGTAGACCTCGGTCTTCCTCACCCAGATGAGGAAGGCGAGGGCGATGAGCACGGCGATGGCGATGCCTGCGAGGTACAGTCCAACTTCCGCCATGAGGTCCAGGATTGCCTGCCAGGGGATTAAAGCCTTCGCCATGCCCGCGCTGTCAGCCGCAGGTGTTGGTGGCGTCCAGCTCCTTGATCCGCCGCCGCATGAACACGAAGGCGGTGGTGGAGAGCGTGAAGGCCAGTGCCAGCCCGATGAGGGCGAAGAGCAGCGGGTCCAGAGGCACCAGCTCCCCCAGCGAGGCGAAGAGGTTGAAGAGCGCATGCAACAGCATTGCCATGCCGAGGTAGGGGAGCCAGCTGACCTGCCTTCCCCTGGGCCTCATGAAGAGCGCCAAGGCGATGCCGTAACCAGCGATGGCGGTGGCGGAGGCGTGCAGGACCGTGGAGGTGACGGAGCGCAGCACGGCCGTGGTCACGAACACCTCCACCCCTTCCAGCAGGGCGCTGGTCAGATAGAGGAGGTTCTCGGTGGCCGCGAAGCCCAGGCCCACGGCCGCCCCATAGACCAGCCCGTCCTCTATCTCCAGGAGCCGGCGCCGGGGAACGCCCGTGGACTTGACGAACTCCTCGACGATGGGGGCAACGATCACGGCCATGATGATGGTCGATAGGACCGGGTCGTAGGGCTCGAAGTTCCAGAACCCGGTGGCCAGCGGGCTGAAGTCGTTGTACAGGATGACCGAGGCCAGGCTCTCCAGGATGATGGAGAGGAGGACCGCCACGGTGGCACCGTAGAGGAAGGCCCGGAACAAGGCGGACCATGGCTCCCTCCGGCAGGTCTCGGTGTTCCTCACCACCACCATGTAGATGATAGGCGGGACGAAGGCCGCAAGGAGCAGCGAGACCACCAGAACGAGACCGTCCGCCATTGGACACTTCAAGCGAGCTACCGTGGATATCTAGCTTTCTGTGCTCACAGCGATCGACGGATGACCACGCGGCAGCAGTCGTCCCTGTTGGCCAAACTCTTGGTGACGTGCACCTTGGCCTCGCCCCACGCGCGCTTGGCGAACCTGGCGGCGATGCTCTTGGTGAGCATGCAGGTGACCGGGTTGCGCCGGGACTGGTTGTCCCAGGGGCATTTGGTGCCCAGGATGACGATCTCGTCCTCCTCGACCCTGGACGTGAACTCCCCGCCCAGGTCGTTCAGCACGTGGGCGATGCTCTCCCCCATGGTCTTCAGGTCCACGCTCTCCTTCCCGCCCAGGTAGTCATCGTAGATGGCCTCCTCCAGCCGCTGGGAGAGCAGGGATATGAACTCGTTCCTCTCATCCTCCGGGACCTGGCGGCGCATGAGCAGGGGGATGACGTCGATTATGACCTCCCTGATCTTGGACTTGGCCTCGAGCACCTGGATGCGCACCTGCTCCTCCTCCATCTGGCGCAGGGTCGTTATGTCCCGGGAGATGGAGGAGACCCCCACCACCTTGCCGCCGGAGTCCTTGACCGGGGAGTAGGTGGCCAGCACGGGGATGAGCGTGCCGTCCTTGCGGCGGCGCACGGTCTCGTGGTTGTCCACGACCTCTCCGCTGCCCACCTTGCCCATGATAATCCTCATGTCGTCCAAGCGGTCCTCGGGGACAATTATCATGTACCGGCCCAGGGCCTCCGCCTCGCCGTAACCGTAGATCCGGGTGGCGGCGTCGTTCCAGGTGCGGATCTTGCCGTCCAACGAATAGGTGATGATGGCGTCGGCGGTGTTGCGCACCAGCCCCTCGAGATAGGAGCGCGTCTCCTCGGCCTGGGAGAAGAGAACGGAGTTGTAGATGTACGAGCCGGCCTGGGCGCCCACTATGGCCAGGAGGCGCTTGTCCTCCTCGTCGAAGCGCTTGCCCGCCTTGACGGTGAGGATCATCACCCCCATGGGACGGTCCATGTACATGAGCGGGACCGAGGCCCAAGAGGACCCCGCATGACCGTTGTTGCCATCGGTGATGTTCACTCGGGCGCTGGCCGCGTCCCTGACGATAGGATGGTCCGAACCCAGGACGTTGAACTCGGTGACGAACCTCTTGGTGACCCCGGAGTACTGCCGGAGCATCCAATCCGTACCGCTGCGCAGGTATATCGCCCCGGAATCGGCCCGGAAGAAGTTCATGCTCTGGTACAGGAGATGCTTCAGCACGGAGTCCAGGTCGAGGGTCTTCATGATCTGCGAGCTGATGTTGTTGAGGAACTTCAGCTGCTCCAGCATCCTACGGTTCTCGATGGTAAGGCGCTGGTGCTCCAGCGCCCCCTCGATGGCCTCCAGCAGCTGCCCCAGCTTGAAAGGTTTCTGTATGTAGTCGTAGGACTTCTTCCTCACCGCTTGGATGGCCGTGTCCAGGGAGGCATGGCCGGTGATCAGCACCACCTCCGAATCGGAGGACGTGCGCTCGATCTTGTCCAGCAGCTGCGTGCCGGTCATGTCGGGCAGGATGATGTCCAGCACGATGACGTTGTAGAATTCCGAGCCCAGCATCTTCAAAGCCTCAGCGCCGGTCCCCGCCGTGGAGGTCTCGAAGCCCCGCTCCTTGAGCAGTGAGGTCAGCACGTTGCGTATTCCCGCCTCGTCATCCACGATCAACACTTTGGAGGCCATTTCGCATTCCACTCTCTAAGGAACGGCGTAGATTGGTTGGTTAGGACCCTTCGCCCGTTAAATAACTTGACACTAGATTCTCAAACGCCATCTCGACCCTAGTCGGTCGCCAAGTATCTCGGGGCCTTCCTGGCCACGATGGCCTCCTCGGGGGCGTCGGCGACCACCTTGTCCTCGTCCTTGTCGATGAGGTCCCTGATTATCGGGGTGAAGGGCTCGACGAAAGCGCCGGCCAGGCCGGCCCTCTGCATGCGCTCCAGGTCGCTCTCCACCACCCCCCCGCCCAGGTAGATGCGGGGCTTGAACCCCTGCAGCCTGTCCATGAGCTCCTCGGAGACACCCCTCTTCCTGCCAAGTGCCTGTAGGTCCATGACTGCGAGCTCCGTGAACCCGATCCTCTCCAGGGCGTCCAAGGCATCTTCCAGGCGCCTCAGCCTGTAGCCCCCTCCGCCCCAGACCACTTCCCCCGCCACCTGGACGCACGGCACGCAGCGGTCGGAGAGCGCATAGATGTCCTCGAAGAGCCTTATGGAGGGGACGGTCGAGGTGTCCGCCAGCGCCTTGTGCGCCTCCAGGGAGAAGGCGTCGAAGACGTCCTGCTCGCTGGCTATCCCTAGGTCCAGCCAGACCTCGTACTTGCTCCTGACAAGATCGCGCATGGCCTTGAAGTTGGGCTTGCCGTTGCATATGCCCGACAGGTCCATCATCAGGATCTGCTTGCTGCTGTACCTAGTGCCCGAGATGGCATTCCAGTAGCGGTCGAAACGGGCCGCGTAGCCAGTACGGCCGAAGCCTGAGGGCCCCCATTCCACGGTGACCACCTCCACCACCTTGATGAGGGGAAGGTCGAAGCCCGTCTGGCTCATGAGGGGCCTGGTGTCCACGGGCACGATGGGGATGTGCGCGAAGCCCTCCTCCTCCGCGACC
>JALOTM010000029.1 GCA_025457905.1 Methanomassiliicoccales archaeon | reverse complement strand
ACCCCTAGGCCAGGCGCTTGGCCATCCCCGTGTAGATATCGATGGCGCGCTCCAGCTGCCACCTCTCCACGTACTCGTCGTCGGCGTGCGCCATGGTCATGGCCCCCGGGCCGCAGACCAGGACGTTGGGGTTGGCGGCCGCGAACACCGGCGCCTCCGTGGCATAGGGGACGATGGCCAGCTCCGAGCCGGTGACCTCGCGGGCGGCCCGGGCGATGTCCGAATCCGGGTCGGCCTCATAGGCCTCCAGCTCGTACAGCATATGGATGTCGTAGTCCGCCCCCTTGAGCTCGTCCATGATTATGGTCCTTACCTTCTGGTAGGTGAGGGGGCGGGGGAAGCGTGCGTCGATGTCCACCTCGCACTTGTCCGGCACGATGTTGGACTTGAGCCCCCCCTTGATCATGGATATGCACAGGGTCATGTCCTCCGTGGGGCCCTCGGGGGCGCTGGCCCATTTGCTCAGCCGCTCCAGCAGCGAGGACATCTTCTGGATGGCGTTCTCGCCGAGCCAGGGCTGGCTGGCATGGGCGGCGGTGCCGTAGGTCGTGAGCCGGAAGCGGGATATTCCCTTCTCCTTGTAGGCTGGCAGGAGGTCGGTCGGCTCTCCAACCATTATCCCGTTGGCCTCCTTGACCAGGTCCAGCTCGGCCAAGGCGTAGGCCCCGGTCATCTTCTCCTCCTCGTCGGTGGTGAGGAGCACGGAGAAGCGGAGGTCCTGGCGCATCAGCTCGACGCAGGAGTGCAGCATGGAAGCCACCGCCCCCTTCATGTCCGCCGCCCCCCGGCCATAGATCCTGCCCCCGACCACCTGCCCCTGCTCCATCTCCCAGTTGCTGCCCATCGGGACGGTGTCGAGGTGCCCGGACAGTATCAGGCCACCGGAGCCGTTGGTGGCGCAGATGGCAGGGAGGTTCTCCTGGCCATGAAGGGTGACGCTCATCCCCAGCTCCGAGAACCAGTCCATGACGTAGGAGATGATCTCGTACTTGTCCTGGCCATAGGCGCTGGGCCGGGCGAGCAGCTCTAGCAGGGTGCCCACGACCTTCTCGGCCTTCCGCGGCATCTAGCCTCCCTGGGCTGGGAAGGGCGGTCGGCGCTCATCACCGGATGGCAAAATCAACGACCCCTGAGGAACGGGGGCCGCACCACCTTCGCCTTCACGCTGGCCCCCCTGATGACTATCTCGACTAGGCCCCCCTCGGCATCATGCGGAGGGCGCACATAGCCCATGGCGATGCCCTTCTTCAGGCAGGGGGACAGGGTCCCGGAGGTCACCTTCCCCACCACCTCCCCGCCCACCATGATCTCGTATCCGTGGCGGGGCACGCCCTTCTCTAAAAGCTCCAGGCAGACCAGCCTCTCGTAGTCCCCGGCCTCCCTCTGCTTGACTATGGCCTGCTTGCCGATGAACTCCCGCTCCAGCTTGAGGACCCATTGGGGGCCGGTCTGCAGCGTGGTCTGCGCGCCATCGAAGTCCGTCCCGGAGAGCAGGAATCCCATCTCCAGGCGCAATGTGTCCCTGGCCCCCAGGCCGCAGGGCCTGAGCCCCCTCCCGGCGCCCTCCCGCAGCAGGATCTGCCAAAGGATGGGGGCCACAGGGTTCTCCACCAGGATCTCGAACCCGTCCTCGCCGGTGTAGCCGGTCCGGCACAGGTAGGCGGTCTCGTTGAAGCCCAATTGCCCCTTGGTATTGGGGCGGCACATGCGCTCCAGGACGTCGCAGAGGAAGCCCGAGGGCTGGTAGCGTGCGAAAAGGCCCTCCGTCACGTCCGGGTCCGCGAACAGCTCCGTGAGCTCGGCCGAGTTGCGCTTCATGCTAGGCAGGTCCGCGAAGGTCAGGTCCTCCAGGATCTCGGCGGCCCTGGGGCCCTGCAAGGCGATGCAGGCCACCCGGCTGGAGAGGTCCATGATCTCCTGCCCGGTGGCGTGAGCCTTCACCCAGGCCAGCACCTTGTCCTTGGTGGCGGCGTTGGGCACCATCAGGTAGGCGCCCTCGTCATAGTGGTAGATGATGGCATCGTCGATGATGCATCCCTGGTCGTCTAGGATGTGTCCATACAGGCCCTTGCCCACCGGCAGGTCCTCGATGTTGTTGGTGAACAGCCTGGCCAGGAGGTCCTTCGCCCCCTCGCCCCTGACCATAAGGTCCCCCATGTGCGAGACGTCGAAGATGCCGGCAGTCTTGCGCACCGCCTCGTGCTCCTCGATGATGCTGGAGTACTGGATGGGCATCTCCCAGCCGGCGAAGGGGACCATCTTGGCCCCCAGCTTGACATGCTGCTCGTATAGCGGGGTTCTGAGCATCGGTCTCACCTAGCCAGTGATAAGATGAACACCACTAAATTACTTTTCCGCGTCGGCATCGGCTCAATGTATGCTGGACTCCAGCCTCTCCCCCAGCACCCTGGCCGGGATGTCCGGCAGGGAGATGTAGGTGGTCCTGCCGCCACCCGAGGAGTCCCCGACCACCTTCGTGGATATGAGGCCCTCGTTGGCCAGGTCCTGCAGGTAGGCCCAGAACTGCGTATGCGCTCTGGCCCTCTCCCCGAACTCCTCCGCCACCACCCTATAGACCTTCTCCACCTCGCCCGTGGTCACGTAGGCCTCCCCCTTGATGGCCCGGGCGATGGAGAGGAGCACCAGCTTCCTCTGCTTGTCCAGCTCCTCTATCTTGCTCTCGGTGACCACCGAGTAGGTGAGGGCCTTGGCGGCGCGCACATGCTCCGCCGTGACGAACTCCGCCGACTCCTCCTCGGCCAGCATGCCGGCCTTCTCCAGCAGCTCGATGGCGAAGCGGGCGTCACCGAACTCCGAGGCGATGTCCCCGATCAGGTCGATGCACTCCGGACCGATGGCGTCGGGGAACATGGCCAGGGAGGCGCGGTCGGACACGATGTCCGATAGCTCGCGAGCGCTGTAGCGGTCGAACATCACCGCGTTCGCCCGCTTGAAGGTGGACGAGGAGGCGGCGTCGAGCATGTCCAGGACGTAGCGCTGCGAGACCAGTATGAGCGAGACCGAGGCCTTCCCTCCCACCTTCTCCTCGTCGAACCGCGACAGGTGGTAGATGAGGTCCCCGGCCCCCCTGCGGATGAGCACGTCCGCCTCGTCCAGCACTATGACCAGATGAATCCTGCGCTTCTCGATGTGCTTGCGCAGGGAGCGCAGCATCTCCGCGGACGAGAACCCCCGGTCGGGGAAGTGCTCATCGAAGTGCGTCACCAGGCGCAGCAGGACGCTGGACTCGGTGTTCCTCTGGCGGCAGTTGACCATGACGAAGTCGATGGCCCTCTCCTTTCCCTGCGCCTCCTTGACGAGGTCCAGGCAGAAGCGCTTGGAGGTGGCCGTCTTCCCCGTCCCCACGGGCCCGTTCAGGAAGGCGGTCTGGGACGTGCCCTGCTCCACCACCGGGCGGAAGAGCATCCACAGCTTGGCCAGCTGGGCCTCGCGGTGGACCAGCCTCTCCGGCACGTAGTCGAAGCTGAGCTTGGAGGCGTCCTTGAAGATCCTGGAGCTCCGCTCGTGGTACTGCGCCTTCACTCCCCCTTCACCCTCTTGCCCCTCCTCACCCTGAGCAGCCCGGAGAAGGGCTCCACCCTAACCCCTCTTCCCTCGAGCACGTCCGCGAAAAGGTTGATGCCGATGGAATCGGAGGCCATGTGCCCCGAGATGACCACGTTCACATGCGCCTTCCTGGCCTCCTCGATATGGTTGTCGGGGACGTGCATGCACACGACCGTGCCCACGCCCGCCTTGGAGAGCGCGTCGTACATCTCCTTGGGTCCCGCGGTGCCCCCGGCGAACTTGACCAGTACCTTTCCGGCCTTGCGGCCGCGGTCGCCCACGAAGACCTCGGGGGCGTTGTTCCTCCGGGCGGCCAGGTCCTGCTCCGGCAGTTCCATGAGCACATCGATGACGTCGGAGACCTTCCTGGGCTCCTCCCTGTCCATCAGCCGCTGCACGAACCTCTGCCCCATCATGTCGCAGGGCGAGTGCAGGCACATGAGCGGGACGTTGAGGAGCCGGGCGGCGTCCACGGGCTGGTCGAAGTTGGCGGGGTGCACGGCGCGCATGATCTCCTTGACGCGCGGGGCCATGATGTCCTCAATTACGTTGATGGGCACCCCGTACGCATGGTACATGTCCTCCTGGACGTGCAGCACCTCGGGGAACAGGCCCCTGGCCTTTCCCAGGGGATGATGCCCGATGACCGCGTCCACGGCCTGCCCCTTCTCGCGAAGGCGGTCGGCGAGGAGTACCTCGCCGGGGGAGACGTCGATGCCGAAGAGCACGCTCCCAACCTCCTTCCCCTCCTCCCCGAAAAGCAGCCTGGAATCGTGATAGGGGTTCCAAAGGAGGTCCCGGTCGAACCTCTCCTTGGACTTCTTATCCAGCTTATCGAACCTGTCCTGTTGGGACCCGAGCTCTGCCTGGAGCTCCGCCTTAGTTCGGATGTCCGCCGCCATCCCCGCCTGGACGGCGAGCCGGTAGATCTCGCCTAGCTTCATCCTAGTCATCGAAAAAGATGGAAGAGCTTATTTAACCTTGCCGAGGGCGCTGGCAGGCCCGGGCGGACGTTCCTGGCCCCCGTTGGGTCATCTCGGCAAAATATTGTTATAGCCCGGTGCGCATGATTCGCCGGTAAGAGGGATAGCGCATGGTAGTCGACCAGATGCTCAAGAGCACCATCGGGGTCACCAATACCGAGGACATGATCATCGAGGCCATGAGGGACTTGGTCAAGGACGAGATCAAGAAGCAGATCAAGCAGAAGCTGGACGAGAACCCGCAGCTGAAGGCGGAGATGAAGCAGGCGGTCAAGGACTTCCTGGACGCCAAGATGCGCGAGGGCTACGCCCTGGTCAGGATGGCCAAGTGCTCCGCCGAGCTGGGCGTCAAGTTCGTCCCCGAGGACATGAAGGCCAAGCTCAGCCAGGACGTGGCGGAGTTCATCGAGAAGGAAGTCACCCAGGTAATGGAGAAGATGTGACGGCGCTCGATGAGCGATCGGCGATACCTTAGAAAAGCGCGCGGAACAAGAGATGATGGGAAGGGGTTTGGGTAGGCCTCGCGGCGTCCGTCCGTAGGATGCCAGGCGGACGACGGTCGACCAGGGATCGGTAAAGGCGGGGCGAGTTGGTGCCTTGTCCGGTTCAACCGAACAGAGCGCCGAGGCCGGCTGCAGCCTCTTCCTCGCTGACCTGCTCCTTCTTCTCCTCTTCCTTCTTGGCTTCCTTCTTCTCGCCTGCCGGGGCGGCAGCGGGGGCGGCGGCCGGAGCCGCGGCGACGACGGCGCTCTTTATGGCCTCGTCGATGTCGACGCCCTCGAGGGAGGCGGTCAAGGCCTTAATCCTGGTGGCATCGGGGGAGACCCCGGCGCCCTTCAGGACATCGGCGACCGCGTCCTCTGTGATCTGCTTTCCAGCGGCGTGAAGAACCAAAGCGCTGTATACGTACTCCATGTTTTTACCTCCTTAGTATCATCCGAATAGTGCACCAAGGCCAGCTGCGGCATCCTCCTCGCTGACCTTCTCCTCTTTCTTCTCCTCTTTCGGCTCCTCCTTCTTGCTGGAAGAGGGCGCCGGCGAGGGGGGCGTTGCTGACAGCCTGGCTTTCACACGCTCGTCCCCCAGCTCGGGGACCCGAGCCGCGAGCGCGAGCATGCTCGCCTCCGCCTTTGCCAAGAGGAATTGTACCGTGTCCTTCGTGGGGAACGCTGCCTCGGACGAGACCGCGACCGCGCTCCTGTAGGCCTTCGCCAGCAACGGGCTCATGGTCTCCGGGGCGAAGTACGCGACCTCGACCGCCAGGGCCATGGCGTTGCGCGACGCCATTGCCAGCATCCCGGTGTAGTAGTCCGCGGGGACGTCCAGGACCTCCTTCTTGTAGATGAGGCCGTCCTCGTAGACCGCCCTCAGGTCCATGCCCACGGTCATGGGCAGGATCTCGAGCTTGGGCAGGACCGCCGCCAGCTCCGCGGAGATGGCGTCGCCCTGCTTGACCAGGACCTTGTCCTTCTTGATAACGATCTTTCCGCCCTCGATGCCGGCGGGGATGCCGACCTTCTGCAGCTCGCCCACGATGGGGCCGGGCTTGAAGGGGGTGTCCCCCGCCTTGACCTCGATGTCCTCGGGCGCGATGTCGCCGGGCCTAGCGGGCGCGGCGCTCTTCGTGGACTCCATCCGCTTGAACAACCTGAAGGGGTTCTCGTCGGTGGCCACGATCGCGCACTGACCTCCCAGGTACTCCTTGATCTTCTCCAGGCCAGGGCGCTCCTTGGCGGCCTCGTCAACCGCTATGTCCAGCAAGGTGTTGCGGGACATGATGATGGCGGCCTTGGGGCGCATGCCCTGCCTCATGAGCTGGAGCTGGGCGGACGGTATCCCGTGCAGGTCGACCACGGCCACGGAGTGGTGGGACTTCATGGCATCGACGAGCTCCTTTACCACTTGCTTCTTCCAAGCTGCTACGTGCGCCATCTGGGTCACCTCACATTACCTTCTCCGATGGCCCCATGGTGGTTTTCACGTAGACGGAGCCGATGTTCATCGAGCCCCGCTCCAACTTGCCGACCAGCCTCTTCAGGACCATGTCGATGTTCTCGGCTATCTGCTCGGGCGGCATGTCCACCGTCCCGACGGGCGCGTGGAAGGTCTTGCGGTCCTTGCTCCTGACCGTCACGGTCTTCCTCAAGGTCTCGATGACCGGCTTGGGGTCCGCGCCGGGCTGGATGGGCTTGGGCATCTTGCCCCTCGGGGCAAGGACGATACCCAAGCGCTTGCCGACCACGGGCATCAAGGTGGCCTCAGCGATGAAGAAGTCGAACTCCCCGGCCATCTTCTTCGCCAGCTTCTTGTCGTCCGCGATCTTTCCCAGCTCGTCGGCGGTGAGAGTGCGGTCGGCGACGGCCTTGGCCTTCGCCACCATCTCGTTCCCTCCGATCACGCACACCCTTACCTGGCGCCCCCGGCCGTTAGGCAGGATGACATCATCCTGGATACGGTTCTTGGGGACGCTCAGGTCCACGTCCTTCAGGTTGATGGAGATGTCCACCGTCTCAGTAAAATTGCGCTTCTTATGATTCTCGAGCGCCTTCTTGACGGCGTTCAAAGTCTGTTTCTCTACCAACTGCATCCCTCCTGTAGTGATGGCGAGCCTTGGCTCTCCTACAGTGGTGGAGTCCCTCTATGCACATGCTGTTTATAAGGTTTATGCAGGAGGCGGGAAGGCTCAGGCGCCCAGCTTGGCGTCCCACTTGCCTTCCTTGATCTCCTTCTGCATGACCTTGGCGTCCTTGCCCTCGACGTTGATCCCGGTGGACACGCACACGCCCACGACCTCGAGGACCTGCATCTTCAGGTTCTTGCCCATCAGGGAATCGCCCTTCATCTTGGCGACCTTGATAGCCTGGTCCATGGTGAGGCTGCCCGCCTTGCTCTTGTTCGGCGTGCCGGAGCCCTTCTCAGCTCCCAGCTCCTTGAGGAGCAGCTGGGAGGTCGGGGGCGTACCCACCTTGACGTCGAAGCTCTTGGTCTTCGGATCGATGATGACCATGACCGGGACCTTCATGCCCTCGAAGCTCTTGGTCTTCTCGTTGATCTTGGCAACGACCTGGACCACGTTCACTCCCATCGGGCCCAGGGCGGGACCGAGCGGCGGGCCGGGGGTGGCCTTGCCTCCGTCTACCAATACCTCAATAGTATCTGCCATATGCTCACTTCTCCTTCTCTAGAACGCGAACGTGATCTCCTCTGACCGTCACGGGGATGGGCACCATGGCCTCGAAGAGCTCCACCGTGATCTCCTCCTTCGTCTCGTCGATGTTCTTGACGCGGGCCTTCTCTCCCTTGAACGGGCCAGCGATAAGCTCGACGACGTCCCCCTCCTGGATGCCCGAGACCAAGGGCTTGGGGGTCAAGAAATGGTCGATGTCGGCGAAGTTCGTCTCACCATCTACTAACCCGCGGGCCCTGCGGATTCCGCGCACCGACTCGCGCAGCTCGTCGGTGTTCATGCCCTCGATGAGCACGTAGCCGTGCAGGTTCGCCGGGGACAAAATGGCGTAGATGCCGCTGTTCTTGGACTTGGCCTTGCTGCCTACGTCGTCCGCCACGTTCTTCTCGTGGCCG
>JALOTM010000028.1 GCA_025457905.1 Methanomassiliicoccales archaeon | reverse complement strand
CCTCGCCTCCCTCTCGATGGCCTCCAGCACCTTGTGTATCGGCGTGACGCGGAAGTTCGTCAGGTTCATGGAGACCTGCACATACGGATGGGTCTGGAAGCCCATGGCCTTGACGAAGGGCAGGCCCCCGTCCCTCTCCCGGACCTTCCTGGCGACGGCCTTGGCCTTCTCGACGTCCTCGGTGGCCAGGTAGACGTTGCAGGCGATCAGGTACTCCCTGGCCCCTATTACGGTGGCACCGGCCTTGCCTAGTCGCGGGGGCCCGAAGTCCGGTCTCCTCGAAGGGTCCTTGGCGATGACGTCCTTGAGCCCCTCGTACTGCCCCTTGCGCAGAATCGCCAGGTCCTTTCTCTCTGGTGTGGTCGCCGCCGCCTCATAGAGATAGACGGGGATGCCCAATTCCCTACCGACCTTCTCCCCCAGGGCCTTGGCGAGGGACACGCACCCCTCAAGGTCGATGCCGCTCAGGGGAACGAAGGGCACCACGTCCGTGGCGCCGATGCGGGGGTGCTCGCCTCGATGCTGGTCCATGTCGATGAGCTCGGCGGCCCTGGCGATGCCCAGGAAGGCGGCCTGGGACACCGCATCCGGGGCCCCCACCATGGTGACCACGGTCCTATTGTGGTCGGGATCGCTGCGCACGTCCAGGACCTTTACGGGCGCCAGGCGCATGGCATCAACTATGGACGACACCTTCTCCGGGTCTCTCCCTTCGCTGAAATTTGGGACACACTCCACCAATGCCATATCATCCCCCCATGGCCTGCGGGGCCTTGACCACGCGCCTTCCCCCTCGCATCACGAAGGAAGGCCGCATCGAACCCTGGCGATACAGTACCTCCTCATACCTCTCAGAGGGAAAGCCGACCAGGTCGGCCACTGCTCCGGCCCTGATGACGCCACGGTCCTCCAAACCCAAGGCGCGGGCGGCCCTGCAGGTTATGCCAGCCAAGGTCTCCGCCATGGTCAGCCTCTGGTTGGCGCCGAGCAGAGCAGCCAAGGTTAGTAGGTCGCCATGTGGTGCCGAGCCTGGATTCCAGTCGCTCGCGATGGCCACGCACAGCCCGGAGTCGAGCATGCGTCGGACCGGGGCGAAGGGCTCTCCCAGCCCCAGGGAGCTGCCCGGGAGCGCCACGGCCACCACCCCCTTCTCGCGCAACCAGCGGAACTCGCGCTCCGTCGACCTCTCCAGGTGGTCGGCGCTCATGGCAGACACCCGCGCTGCGACCATGGCCCCTCCGACAGTGAACTGGTCGGCATGCATGACCAGGTGGAATCCTTGCTCCTTCGCCTGGAATAGGAAGCCCTCGGCAAGGTCGGCGGTGAAGGCGCCCTTGTCCACATAGATGTCCACACGGTCCGCCAAACCGTCCCGCTTCACCTGCGGCAGCAAGCGGCGCAGGATGAATTCAAGATACTGCTGGTCCGTCCTATGCTCAGGAGGCCTCAAATGCGCGGCCAGGCAGGTGGGAACGAGAAGTGGGAAGGTCCCGACCGCGCCATTGACGCGTCGGATGGCCCGCAGCATCTTGATCTCCGTCTCGAGGTCCAGGCCATAGCCGCTCTTGACCTCGCAGGTCGTGACCCCGCCGAACATATGCTCACAGGCCCTCATGGTGAGCGATCCATAGAGCTGGTCCTCCGTGGCCTGCCTAGTGCTCCGCACGGTGCTCATTATTCCCCCTCCCCTCTCGGCGATCTGAAGGTAGCTCTCGCCCGCAAGGCGACGTGCGTAGTCTTCCATGCGGTTTCCTGCATAGCACATGTGCGTATGGGCGTCCACGAAGCCTGGCATGAGCACCGTGCTCTGCTTGATGGGCGTATGCGCCAAGGGGCTTCCCTTCACCTCTGCCAGGCCTTGGTATTGCACGAAGTCCTGATGGTTCAGGACCTCCAATACGCGGTCGTCCTCGATCAGCAAACCTCCATCACGGACCAGGTGCATCCGCTCATCGGCCAAGGGACCTGCCTCGGGCAGCTGCTCCATGGTGAGGATCTCCTTGAAAGGCCCTAGAAGCTGCTTCGCCATCCTCAGCTCACCCTATGACGGACGCTATTCGCGCAGGATGATAAAAACGGTTTCCAGAGGCTACCTCCTCATCCTCCCCCTGACCAATTCCCGGAGGAAGACGTCGTCGGCGACGGATGGGAGGGTTATCCGCCCCCTCCCTTGAGCGTTCCAGGCTTGTGCCGTTTCTACAGCCGGAGGATTGCCGGCCCAGGCTCTGCGAGCGACGCCGCAGACCACGTCCCAGTCAAGTGCATCGGCGGCCACTCGATCTGCTCGCCCGCTCCCGTCGAGGAATAGCCCGAAACCGCCGTTGATGGCCTTGCCTGTGCCGACCCCGCCCCCATTGGAGAGCACGACCATGGTCATCCCTCTGGCCGCGTCCCCGGCCCAGCACTGGTGGCTCATCTCGGCCATTACATTGCTGCCGTCCTTCACGTTGGCGGTCTCCCGGAACGGGCTATCGGTCCCGCTGACGTCATGGTGATCCCGACCGATCATCACTGGCCCGATGAGTCCTTGGCGCACCATCTCGTTGAAGCGCTGGGCTATCCTCACCCTTCCGACGCCGTCGGCGTAAAGGATCCTGGCCTTGGTGCCCACCACCAACCTGTTGCGCTTCGCATCCCTCAGCCACTGCATATTGTCCCGGTCCTGGCCCCTTCTCGGAGTCCTCCCCTTCCATAGGTCGTCGATGACCTCGATGGCCGCCTGGTCGGTCAGGTCAAGGTCGCTCTCCTTGCCTGAGAGGCATACCCATCGGAATGGGCCGTAGCCAAGGTCGAAGCAGAGCGGGCCGATGAGGTCCTCTACATAGGATGGAAGGACGAACCCCTTCCTCGGGTCCTTGTCGATGGCCGCTCCCTTCTCGCCAGCATCGTAGACCGCTTTCAGGAAGGAGTTCCCGTAGTCCCAGAACTTCGCCCCCCTTCCCTTCATGGCCATGATGAGACCGTATTGGCGGAGCAAGGACGCGTCCACCGCGCTCCTAAAGGCCCCGGGATCCTCCGAGAGGAGGCGGCGCGCCTCTTCGAAGGACAGGCCCACCGGGGTATACCCTCCCTCATAGACCGCGTGACATGAGGTCTGGTCCGAGGCCAGGTCGACCTTTATCCCTTCGTCCAGTACATACTGCCATAGGTCCACGACGTTCCCGCGGTAGGCGATGGAGGCCGCCTTGCCCATGGAGCGGAGCTCCTCCACCCAACCGAACACCTCATCCAGGTCGCCCGAGCTCCGCGAGAGCCATCCCTGCTCGGCCCGAGCTCTCGTCCTCGTATCGTCCACCTCGGCGATGACCCCGATGCCTCCAGCGATCTCGATGGCCTTGGCCTGGGCCCCGCTCATGCCGCCAAGCCCAGAGCTGATATAGAGCGCTCCCGAAAGGTCCTCCTCCTCTCCTATCCCGAGATACTTCCTGCCCGCGTTGAGAAGCGTGAGATAGGTGCCATGGACGATGCCTTGAGGCCCTATGTACATCCAACCTCCCGCGGTCATCTGGCCGTAATTGCAGACCCCAAGGGCCTGCGCTCTCTGGAACTCCTGGGGATTATCGAAGGCCCCTACCATCAATCCGTTGGTGACGACTGCCCGCGGGGCCTCTCGGCGGGAGGGGAACAGGCCCAATGGATGCCCGGACATCACCACCAAGGTCTGCTCCTCGCTCATCCCCTCGAGATACATCCTAATTAGACGATACTGAAGCCAGTTCTGGCACACCTGACCGGTCTCGCCGTAGGTCACCAGCTCGTAGGGATAGAGGGCGACGTCGAAGTCCAGGTTGTTGTCCATCATCAATTGGATGGCCCTGGCAGGCGGTATACCCTGGTACTCATCGACCGGTCTCCCCTCGATCCCCCCTCTGGGACGGAAGCGATACGCGTACACCCTTCCGCGGTCCAAGAGCTCGTCCAGGAACTCAGGAGCCAGCTCCTCGTGCCACTCTTCGGGGACATACCGCAGGGCGTTCTTTACCGCCAGCTCGATCTCCTTGTCATCCAGCACGAGGCTCCTCTTAGGCGCCCGGCGGATGCCTGGGATGAAGCCTGGATGTGATGGCAGAACGCCTTTGAACATTTCCTGGAGCAAGATTCGTCGCCTCCTATCGGAGCTTGTCCGCCTTGAGCTTGGTGCTACGAACTCATTATCCTTTCTGACCAGGAGGGCCATTCGGCAAGATTGATGCCATGAGAAGCCATAGGAAGACGAGATCGGTTTGGCCTCGACGTCCCAAAGCTATCGGCGCACGGTGCTGCTCATAACCTGCATAGGGGCCATGATGGCTCCTTTGGACAGCACCATCGTCTCCGTCTCCCTGCCTCAGATAGCTGCAGATCTGGACATGGGCTACGCCGAGATCATTTGGGTCCCCACGGCCTACTTGGTCACTTTGGCCGTCACCATTCTGGTCATGGGGAGGGTCTCGGATGTGGTTGGCCGAAAGAGCATCTTCCTGATGGGGTTCGGAGTCTTCACCGCCAGCTCCCTGCTATGCTCCCTTTCTGCCTCTGGGGCCGAGCTAATCCTGTTCCGCATCATTCAGGGCTTTGGTGGCGCCTGCATCGGATCCACCTCGGCTGCCATAATCACCGAGACCTATCCCAGCAACGAGAGGGGGAAGGCCTTGGGCATCAACGCCTTGGCCGTGTATCTCGGGATGTCCCTCGGCCCCCCTCTGGGAGGGTTCCTAACCCATGCCTTCGGATGGAGGTCCGTGTTCTGGGTGAACGTCCCCATAGGGATCGCGGTCATCCTGCTCGCCCATTTCAAGATAAAGGCCTCCTCGCCTGAGGCGAGAAGGGGCAGGTTGGATTTCCCCGGAGTGGCGTCCTTCGCGCTCATGCTGGTCAGCTTCCTGGTGGCGCTCACCCTTGGGGACCAGTGGGGCTGGACCTCCCCGCAGACGCTCGCCCTTCTCATCATGGCCGTATTGGGATTCGTCGCCTTCGTGGGGGTGGAACGGGTCAAGGGAGAGGGGGCCCTTCTGGACCCGAGGCTCTTCACCAGGAACCGCATGTTCGCTGCGAGCAACGTCTCGGCCTTCCTCAACTACACCTCCTTCTTCGGTGTCACGATCATCATCTCCTTCTACCTCCAGAGATTGCTGGGGCTCACGTCTTTGGAGGCTGGCTGGATCCTCCTCATCATGCCTGTAACAATGGCCCTGATCTCGCCAATCAGCGGCCGATTGTCAGATCGATTGGGCTCAAGGTTGCTGGCTTCAGCGGGCATGTTCATCATCGCCGCGGGACTGGCATGGATGGCGGGGATCAGCACATCCTCCACACCCCTCCATACTGAGGTCGGCCTGTTCGTCATCGGGGCGGGCATGGGAATATTCTCCTCGCCCAACACGAGCGCTGTTATGGGGTCCGTGGGCAGGTCGAAGCTGGGATTGGCGTCGGGGACCTTGGCCACCATGCGCGTGACCGGCCAGGCCACCAGCCTGGCCCTCATGGGGGCGATCGTAAGCACGGTGGCGGCCAATGCGGCCATATCGGCGATATTCAGCGGTCAGGGGGGAGATGTCGCAATCGACCCGTCCGATTTCGTGCGGGGCATGGATGTGGCCTTCTTGGTCTCCTCTGTCATCGCGGTCATCGGAGCGTTCACTTCCCTGGCACGCGGGGGGAGGCCCGAACAGGCGAACACTGATGTTGAGGCCATTTGAGGTCAAGCCGCTCATCCACCTTGATGACGGTTGGACGGCATTCGATTCCTAGAGAAGTGAAGGTGGTGCAGGGATGAGGATTCGAACCCCCGAGCGCCTATGCGATGAGCCCATGAATCTCCGTTGGGCAATCCGAGATATTCTATCGTGCCATTGACTATCTCGCAGATAGCGATTTTCCGTCGACGCACATAGCTTTTACCTCGAACTCGGTTCAGTGCTCGATGGCCCGCATGGAGCATGCAGCGTTCGACGGAATGCAAGGGACCCTGAATAGGTGTTGCTGTTTCCTCACCGAGAGCGAGCATGGCTACTCCTTCTTGAGGAATTGGTCCGTAGCCCGCCTAGAGGATTGGAAGTACGGGAGCAACTTCCGTTTCGAGTCCTCGGACCCTGGCTTCTTTTCACGCAATCTGCACTACTGGCGCAGGGAGGGCGAGGTTGCTGGCCTGTGTGTATCGGGTGGGGACTACGTCGTAACCCCGATGGTTCTTCCCGACGATTTCGAGCTGGAGGGAGAGATCCTTGGATGGGCGGAGAACGTCTGGGCGAAGGGTAAGGGATCGCTCGGGGTCGCGGCTTATGACGATGACTATGCACGGGTGCAGGAGCTTGAGACCAGGGGTTTCGAACGGAAGGAGTCCCGCGGGTTCGTCAGGAAATTCGATACCGCCGCTTCGCCCCATGAATCGGAGCTTCCAGAAGGTTACGAATTGAGGACGTTGACCGAGCATGGCAACATCGTCGACTACGTGGACGCGGTAAGAAGCGCGTTCGGACGCGACACTCTGGATATGCAATGGTTCAAGAGCAAGGAGCGCGCCCCTGGGCACTCGCGGGACTGGGTCATCTGCGCCGTCAAGGACGAGCGGGTTGTGTCGTTCTGCGAGGTGCGTGTCGACCAGCGGGGTGGATACGCGGAGCTCGACCCCATTGGAACAAGGCCGGACGAGCAGAGGAAGGGCTTTGCTTGGGCATGCATCTCCGACGCATTCCGCAGGCTCGAAATCGCTCATATAGAGCGCGCTTACATCGGTTCGGCCTCGGAGCCACATCACTCCAACCGACTGTACGAATCGCTCGAACCGATAGAGAAACGCGAGGAGTTCGTCTGGGTGAAGAGGCTTTAGATGGATTGAGACTACGAGTCGATTCATTGGCAATGAGGATGGAGAAGTAAGAGTTAGTGCAGGGAGGAGGATTCGAACCCCCGAACGCCTACGCGATGAGACCCTGAATCTCACACCGTTGGCCAGGCTTGGTTATCCCTGCATGCGTTGCGGGAAAGGAACATAACCTCTATCTACTAATACCTTGCCCATTGGAGCGCAGGGAATTCCTTTTAGATGTGGCTCCCAATCTTTCTCCAGACGTAACTGAACTCAGAAACGCAGAAATGCCCGTAGCATCATCGGTGTCCGCGTAAGCATGGCGACCGATCGATCAAAAGAACCGAGGCCGAGGACCGTCAAGCGCGTGGACCTTGATAGGAGCGAGTTCTACATCAACCGCGAGCTGAGCTCCCTTGAGTTCAACCGCAGGGTTTTGGATGAGGCGCGTGATGACTATCATCCATTGCTGGAGAGGGTGAAGTTCCTCGCCATTTGCGGCTCTAACCTGGACGAGTTCTTCATGAGCCGCGTCTCGGACCTCAGGCGGCAGATGACCCGCGGGGTGGTCAAGTTCACCGCTGATGGCATGCCGCCTGCCAACACCATTGACAAAGTCAGGGAGATGCTAGGACCGATACTCGCGGGCCACGCTCAATGCTGGAGGGAGCAGATCTGCCCCGCCCTGAAGAAGAATGGCATCCACGTGCACAAGTGGGCCGAGCTGGACGATGCGCAGAAGGTAGCCTTGCGCCGGCTCTTCGAACATGAGATCTATCCCGCCCTGACTCCCTTGGCCTTCGACACACATCGCCCATTCCCATTCATCTCGAACCTCGCCATCAATCTGGCCATCACCGTGAGGAGCGGCAACAAGCTGGGATTCGCGAGGGTCAAGGTACCTACGACGACCTTGCCCCGCTTCATTAGGGTCCCTGAGAACGACCACGAAGAGGAGTACGCCGCTGGCAAGACGAGCCTCAACTTCGTGATGCTGGAGGAGCTCATCGCCGCCAACCTGGACCTGCTCTTCCCGGGCATGGAGGTGCTGGCATCCTATCCCTTCAGGGTCACGCGCGACGCCGAGATCGAGATCCAGGTCGAGGACTCGGACGACATGCTCACGGCCGTGGAGGAGGGGGTCGAGAGCCGCAGGCTCGGCCCCACCGTCCGCCTGGAGGTGGACGAGGCCATGCCGGAGACGGTCCGGGAGATGTTGGCCAAAAACATGGACATACCACGTTATCTGGTCTATCAGCATGACGCTCCCCTCGGCTTGGTAGACTTCTGGCAATTGCTGTCCCTCGACCGCGCTGACCTCAAGGACGCACCGTTCAGCCAATACGTCCCCAACGACCTCTCCAGCTCCAAGAGCCTCTT
>JALOTM010000234.1 GCA_025457905.1 Methanomassiliicoccales archaeon | reverse complement strand
GTCGGCCGGCGCGGGAAGTCGGTCTTCCGGGAGATCGCTGCGGGGCTGGAGGGGTTCATGCGGGACAACGGTTTCAGGACGGTCCAGGAGATGGTGGGTGTGGCGCATGAATAGGCAGAGCATGGTGAAGGTCACCAGTGTAATCAAGGAAGGGGAGGGGATGACCACTTTGCGCTTCCAATGGGAGAGGCACATATCCCCCGGGCAGTTCCTGATGGTCTGGGTCCCTGGGGTGGGAGAGGTCCCCATGTCCGCATCCTACATCTACGGGGCGAAGGGGGTGACGGTCAAGGAGGTGGGGGAGGCCACCCGGGCTCTCGCGTCTCTGAGGCCGGGGGACTCTATCGGCATCCGAGGGCCCTACGGACGAGGGTTCGACATTCCAGATGGCAAGGTGCTCCTGGTGGGAGGGGGGAGCGGAATGGCCCCGCTCATGGCGGCCGCGGACTTCATCGCCGACCCGGCCAAGGTGGACGTCCTCATCGGCGCCAGGACCTCATCGGAGCTGATCTTCGTGGAGAGGGCCAGGTCAGCGTCCAAGGAGGTCCACGTGTCCACGGACGACGGCTCATCGGGCAAGAGGGGGACGGTCGTGGAATTGGCCGTCGAGCATCTGGCCAAGGCTCGCTACCGATCGGTGCTGGGATGCGGCCCTGAGAGGATGCTCTCTGCGCTGCTTGATGCCTGTGAGAAGGCGCATGTACCGAGCCAGATGTCCCTAGAACGATATATGAAATGCGGGACGGGCCTGTGCGGCTCATGTGCAATGGATGGGCTGAGGGTCTGCGCCGACGGCCCGGTGTTCGACGGCCACATCCTCATGCAGTCCAAGGATTTCGGCAGGCTCAAGAGGGACGAGTGCGGGCGCCACGTCAAGCTTTGAAGTGCTCCTCGGGATGCAGCACCTCTTTGACCAGGTCCTCGAAGTCCGTGTCGCTCACCCGCCCCTTCACCTCGCCCAAGGCCTTTACCTTGGCCAAGATGGTGGAGACCTGCTCCTCGGTGGCGCTCACCCCCAGTTCCTCCAGGCGCTTACGGATGTAGTGCGCCCCGGAATGCTTCCCCAGCAGCAGGTGGCGCTTGTTGCCGACCATCTCCGGCGGGATGGACTCATAGGTGAGGGGGCAGGATAGCACCGCGGCCACGTGGATGCCAGACTCGTGCGCGAAGACGTTATCGCCCACCAATGGATGGTTACGGCCCAAAGGCACCTTCGAGTAGGAGGCGACCAGCTCGCAGAGCTCCTTCAGGCGGGAGGCGTCCACCCCCAGCTCCTTGCCGTACACGAACTTCATGGTGGCCACGAACTCCTCCAAGGGGACGTTGCCAGCCCGCTCCCCTATCCCGTTCACGGTCGTGGCCACGGCCACGGCACCCGCCTTCACGCCGGCGATGGCGTTGGCCAGGGCCAGGCCGTAGTCGTTGTGCAGATGGACGGACAACGGGGTGCGGAAGCGCTTCCTCGTCTCCCGGACCATCATCTCGATGGCCTCGGGGGAGGCGCAGCCCACGGTGTCCGTTATGCCCAGGCGCTCCGCCCCGGCGCCTTCCGCGGCCTGGTATACCCTGAAGAGGAAGTCCAGCTCGGTCCGGGTGGAGTCCTCGCAGCTCAGGGCCGCCCTCACGCCCCGGGAACGGCAATAGTCCAGGGACTCCACGACCTTCTCCAGCACGTACTCTCGAGGCTTGTTGAACTTGTAGCGCAGGTGGATGTCCGAGGTGGCCACGAAGAGCAGGACCATGTCCACACCCGCGTCCACGGCGGCGTCGATGTCCCCCTTGACCACCCTGGAGAGGGCAAGGATCTCAGCGTCCAGGTTGAGCTTGCTGATGGCACGGATGCTGCGCTTCTCGCCCTCGGACACGGCAGGGAAACCCGCTTCGATCTGGGGGACCCTGACCTCGTCGAGCTTCCGGGCGATGGCCACCTTCTGCTCCAAGCTGAAGGCGATTCCCGGCATCTGCTCCCCGTCGCGCAAGGTCGAGTCGTAGACCTGGACCTCGCCCAATTCGAGCTGGGGGTTGAAGGGGCTGAGTGCGATTCGGTCCATGGTCCTTCCGAAGGCGGGTGACCTCGATTAACCTTTCTATGTCCGCAGGGGCATTCCGCTAACGATCCCATTGGGGCCATGATTTTAGGAGGAGATGAGCCGCCGCGCCTCATCCCCGAGGATGCTTGGGTGACGAAGTATAAATCAGACGGGGATCCATAAGTCGAGGCCCGAGGGAGGCGATATTGCGGCGAAGCGCATCGAGGTGGGTTCCAGCGGAAACCCCAACTTCATAGAGGTCCGGCATGGGAAGATGCTCATCAGCGTCCCCAAGGAGTTCAAGGCGAAGCTGGCAGCCCGTTACCCCTGGCTCACGAAGAACGCCATCGAGGTGGTGATGCAGGAGGCCCAGGAGACCATGGAGTCGGTCCTGGACATGGAGCGGGGGCCGGTGGAGAAGGCCAGGGCGCGCTTCCAGAAGGGCAGGCATGCCGAGGCGCTCGCCCTCCTTGAGCAGCACCTCGCGCAGCATCCGCGGGACCGCGATGCCTGGTATCTGAAGGGCGAGATCTACTTCAAGATGAACAAGGACAAGGAAGGCTACGCCGCCTTCGCCAAGGCCAGGGTTTGAGGCTCAGGACCGGGGGGATGCCCCGAGGAGCTCCCGCAGCGCCGCCCCCACCTCCTGGACCGTGGCACCCCAGGGCACTATGGCCAGGTCGCCCTTGATCACATGGCCCTCGCGCACCCGGCAGCACTTGACGATGCGCTTCCTGCCGTCCTCGGGGGCCAGGTCCTCGGGGCACATGTTGATGAAGTGCGCTGGCCTGCGCCGATAGATGCTCTGGAAGATGCGCCGGGAGAGGTCGCAGCCTATCAGGGTCAGGTCTCCCTCGTGGGACGGAGTCTCGTCCAGGTAGAGGATGGTTCCGTCCGCCGTGAGCCCCGAGGCCCGGCAGGGGAACATGATGGTGTCCGTGGTGGCATCCTTGGCCAGTTCGTTCAGGTCCAAGGTCTCCTCCACAGGAACCACTGGCAGCTCCACCAGGCCGGCGGAGAGGGCCCTCTCCACCAGCACGAGGAGCTTGGCGGGTAAGGGAGGCACGACGTCGAAGACCCTGACCTCCATAACCTCTCCGGGACCGATGAAGGAGATGTGATTGAAGAGCCCCTGAACGACCACGAACTTCCCTGGGTACCCCTGCGCCAGCCGCGCCATGTGGGAGAGGTTGAGGACGTCCATGCCCTCATCCCTCACCGCCACCACCTGTTCCGGTAGAGCGAGGACCTCCAGGTCCAGGATGGGCCGGAACAGGTCCTTGCCGTCCTGCTTGCGCACCCTCACGATGGCGTGGTCCTCCCCGTGGCGCAGTATGATGTACTCGGTCCTGGTGTACGCGCTCTTGCCCTTCGCGTGGAGCAAGATGTTCTCTTTGGTGAGCCCAAAGCCCACCTCCCTCACCGAAACGTCCTTGCAGTGGTCGGGGAGCATCAAGCCGCGGAGGCCCTTCCCCGTTCTAAATCCTTTCCCTCCCCGCGCCTAGGCTGGCGGCTTCAGGGGCCAAGAAAAATAGAAATACCAAGTACCCATTCTTCGAGAACGCTCGCCGGGATGACAGAGCGGCCATGTGGCGGACTGCAGATCCGCATACCCGTGTTCAAATCGCGGTCCCGGCTCCATCTCCTTCCTCCGAGGCATCGGAAGCGGTCATGGAAGCCCTTATTTTCGCCGGACCTGTTGTGGAGGCATGCACGGTCGTGAGCTCCTGCTCCGTGTCGCCGAGAAGCGCCTGATGATGATCGAGTCCGAGGTCCAGCAGTGCTTCCCCGGCGCCAAGGGGGTCCTGGAGGAGGGCGGGGACGGCAGGTTCCATATAACCATCCTCTGGGAGGAGAACCCCATCGGCGAGGAGTACATCGAGACCGCGACCTCCTGGAACCAGCCGGAGAGGATGATGGAGTACCGGAAGGTCCTGGCGGGCAACAGGAAGAGGCTG
>JALOTM010000027.1 GCA_025457905.1 Methanomassiliicoccales archaeon | reverse complement strand
CTCCGTCTACGACGGCATCCTCAGGCCTCTCCCCGACCTCATGGCCACCATGGGCGACTTCATCAGGCGAGGGGTCAGCGCCCCCGGCCTGGACCGCAAGGCCAAGTACAGCTTCACCCCAGTGGTCAAGAAGGGTGACAAGGTAGGGGAGGGCGCCATCCTCGGCACCGCCCCTGAGAGGTCCATCACCCACCGCATCCTGGTCCCCAACGGCGTCAAGGGGACCGTGCAGGACATCAGGTCCGGCGACTTCACCGTCACCGACCCCATCGCCACCATCGATGGCCAGCAGGTCACGATGATGCAGCTCTGGCCCGTCCGATACGGACGGCCGGTCAACAAGAAGCTGGCCCCGGACGTGCCCCTCCTTACCGGCCAGAGGATACTCGACACCCTGTTCCCCATCTCCAAGGGCGGGACCGCCGCCATCCCCGGGGGCTTCGGCACCGGGAAGACGGTCACTCAGCAGCAGCTGGCCAAGTGGTCCGACGCGGACATCGTGGTCTACATCGGGTGCGGCGAGCGCGGCAACGAGATGACCGAGGTGCTCACCCTCTTCCCGGAGCTGGAGGACCCCAAGACCAAGAAGCCGCTCATGGGCCGGACGGTGCTCATCGCCAACACCTCCAACATGCCCGTCGCGGCCAGGGAGGCGTCGGTGTACACCGGCATGACCGTGGCCGAGTATTACAGGGACATGGGCTACGACGTGTCGCTCATGGCCGACTCCACCTCCCGGTGGGCCGAGGCCATGAGGGAGATCTCCTCCAGGCTGGAGGAGATGCCTGGCGAGGAGGGCTACCCCGCCTACCTGTCCGCAAGGCTCTCCGAGTTCTACGAGCGCGCCGGCAGGGCCGACACCCTGTCCGGGAACCAGGGATCGGTCTCCGTCGTGGGCGCGGTTTCCCCGCCGGGCGGCGACCTGTCCGAGCCTGTGACCCAGGGCACGTTGCGCATCGTGCGCGTGTTCTGGGCCCTGGACTCCAAGCTGCGCGAGCGCCGGCACTTCCCGGCCATCAACTGGCTCACCTCCTACTCATTGTACGGCGGGTCCTTGGACGGATGGTACCGCAACAACGTGGCGCCGGACTTCCCTGAGCTGCGCGCCTGGGCCATGGAGGTCCTACAGAAGGAGGCCGAGCTCTCGGAGGTCGTGCAGCTGGTCGGCTCCGACGCCCTGCCCGAGGAACAGAAGATGACGCTGGAAGTGGCTAGGATGCTGCGCGAGATCATGCTGCAGCAGAACGCCTACCACCCCGTGGACACCTACTGCCCGATGAAGCGCCAGTACCAGGTGATGAGGACCATCAAGCGCTTCGCCGACCTCTCCAAGAGGGCGGTGGAGAACGAGGTCCTGGTGGAGCAGATCGCCAACATGCCGCTGCGCACCCGCCTGGGCAAGAGCAAGTTCGAGGAGAACGTGGACGGGGAGCTGGAGGCGATCAACAACGAGATGGACAAGGCCTTCGAGGCCCTGGGAGGTAAGTAGATGACGAGCAAGGAGTACAGGTCGATCTCTCAGATCGCCGGTCCCCTGGTCTTCGTGGAGAAGACCGAGCCTGTGGGTTACAACGAGATAGCCGTGGTCACCCTGCCCAACGGGGAGGAGCGCCGCGGCCAGGTGCTCGACTCCTCCCATGACGTCGTGGTCATCCAGATGTTCGAGGGCACCGCGGGCATCGAGCGCTCCGCCGGCACCAAGTTCACCGGCGAGACCCTCAAGATGCCGGTGTCCCAGGACATGCTGGGCCGCATCCTATCCGGCTCTGGAGAGCCTCTGGACGGCGGCCCGAAGATCATCCCCGACGACCGCCTGGACATCAACGGGGCGGCCATCAACCCCTGGGCCCGCGACAACCCCAGGGAGTTCATTCAGACGGGCATCTCGACCATCGACGGCATGAACACCCTGGTGAGGGGGCAGAAGCTGCCCATCTTCTCCGGGAGCGGGCTGCCGCACAATGACATCGCCCTGCAGATCGCCAGGCAGGCCAAGGTGCTGGGCAAGGGCGAGGAGTTCGCCGTGGTCTTCGGGGCCATGGGCATCACCAACGAGGAGGCGCAATACTTCATGAAGGACTTCGAACGCACCGGGGCGCTCAAGCGCGCGGTCGTCTTCATGAACCTGGCCGACGACCCGGCCATCGAGCGCATCATCACCCCCCGGCTGGCGCTCACCACCGCCGAGTACCTGGCCTACACCCTGGAGATGCAGGTGCTGGTCATCCTCACCGACATCACCAACTACTGCGAGGCGCTGAGGCAGATCGGCGCCGCCCGCGAGGAGGTGCCCGGCCGCCGCGGCTATCCTGGATACATGTACACCGACCTCGCGACCCTGTACGAGCGCGCCGGCCGCATCAAGGGCAAGAAGGGCTCCATCACCCAGATCCCCATCCTGTCCATGCCGGGCGACGACATCACCCACCCCATCGCCGACCTGACCGGGTACATCACCGAGGGCCAGATCGTGGCCAAGAGGGACCTGCACCGCGCGGGCATCTACCCGCCCATCGACGTCGGTTCCTCGCTCTCCAGGCTGATGGACTCCGGCATCGGCAAGGGCCGGACCAGGGAGGACCACAAGTCCGTGTCCGACCAGTGCTACGCCGCCTACGCCGAAGGCCGGGACCTGCGCGGCCTGGTGGCCATCGTGGGCAAGGACGCGCTGTCCGAGCGCGACCGGAAGTTCCTGGACTTCGCCGACCTCTTCGAGAAGCGCCTGGTGCGCCAGGGCCGCGAGGAGGACCGGGACATCGAGACCACCCTCAACCTCATGTGGGACCTGCTCTCGAACATACCGGAGAACCAGCTCACCCGTATCGACCGCAAGTGGATCGAGAAGTACCACCCCGCGCACAAGGCCAAGGCGCAGTCGTCCTGAGGGAGGGCGTAGATGCCGAAGCTGGATGTGAAGCCGACCCGGTCCGAGCTCCTCGAGGTCAAGAGGAGGATCAAGCTCTCCCAGGCCGGCTACAAGATCCTGAAGATGAAGCGCGACGGCCTGATCCTGGAGTTCTTCAAGATCCTGGAGGAGGCCAAGGAGATACGGCAGAAGGTGAACGCCGACTACGGGCGCGCCATGGAGAAGATCGCCACCGCCAAGGCGGTGGACGGCGTGATCGCGGTCAAGTCCGCGGCCTTCGCCCTCAAGGTGCACCCCGAGATCCAGCTCCGCTCCAAGAACGTCATGGGCCTGGTGGTGCCGGAGATCGAGGCCACCAGCATCCGGGCCGAGGCGGACAAGCGCGGGTACGGCGTCATCGGCACGTCGGTCTACATCGACGAGGCCGCCAAGGCCTTCGAGGACCTGACGGAGACCATCGTCGAGGCGGCGGAGATCGAGACCACCATGAAGCGCCTCCTGGACGAGATCGAGAAGACCAAGCGCCGCGTTAACGCGCTGGAGTACAAGGTCATACCCGAGCTTAAGGAGGCCCAGGCCTTCATCTCCCTGCGCCTCGAGGAGATGGAGAGGGAGAACATCTTCCGCCTCAAGCGCATTAAGCAGAAGGCGGCCGCGGCCGGGACCCATTAGATGTGGCTCGAGGACCTGTTCGAACCCGGCAGCCCGGAGGCCAAGGCCAAGGTCCTCTGGCTCTTCTACATCATTTCGCTGTTCATGATGCTGCTGGGCTTCGTCTTCATCTTCCTGTTCTGGAACAACTGAGCCAGGTCAGTTGAAGTCCTTCACCACGCACTTCCCCGTGCCCAGGTCCACCACCGGCACCTTGGCCGGGTCGGGGACGAAGTTGTGCATCCTCTGGAAGGAGGTCTGGTCCTGCCAGGTGGAGGCGTTGATGAGCTTGATGCCCCGGTACTCGGCCACGCCTGCGCCGTGCACGTGGCCGGTCACGAAGATGTCCGGCACCTGATCGATGACCAGGTGGTCCTTCTTCTCCGGCGCCAGCTGCGTCTTGCCCCCGTATATCGGCGCCAGGTGGCGGCGGCGCAGCATCTCCCGCATGGCCTCCAGGGGGTGGTTGTAGGAGAGCCCCTGGATGGCGTTCACCAGGTCGTCCATGCTCTTGCCGTGGTAGGAGAGGATGACCCTGCCCTCTATCTCCAGGCAGCAGGGGTTGCCGACGAACATCACCGAGGAGTCGAACAGCCTGGCGATCTCCTCCGGGAAGGAGGGCTGGGGCTCGGCCAGGCGCACGGCGTCGTGGTTCCCCGGCTGGACGATCAGCTGCACCCCGTCGGGGATGTCCTTCAGCCTCTCCGCCAGGGCGCGGTACTGCTCGAAGATGTCCTCGATATCCAGCTCCTCCTCCTGGTCCGGGAAGATGCCGATGCCGTCCACGCAGTCCCCGGGGATGAGGACGTAGCGCAGCCCCTCCCTCACCGCGTCGGTCCGCGCCCAGCGGGCCATCTTGTCCCATTTCTTGGAAAGGAAGGTGGAGCTTCCCACGTGCACGTCCGAGAGGAAGGCTATCTTGGCGCTGGAGTCCGAAGGGGCCATGCCCCCGGTGATGGGCACGTCCGGGCGCACGATGTCCGTGGCCACGATCATGCCGCCCTTCTTGGCGACCTTGCCCACGATGCCCACCACCTCGTCCTGGATCACATGCGCCCCGGTGAGGTCGGAATCCTTGTTCACGAAGACCAGGCCCTTGCCCTCCTCGTCCTCGATCTCGATCATGGTGTGGCCGTTCTTGGTGGTGCGCACCTCGTTGACCAGGCCGATGCAGCGCACCTCCCGCTCCAGGGTCATGGCCTTGGCGATGGGCATGCTACCCGCCAGCTCCCGGCGGCGGCCGAGGATGCGCTTGATGGTCTGGAAACGGTCGTTGAAGTAGCGCGCGAAATCGATGATGTTCCCCTCGCAGGTCGAGTTGCCGGTGATGTCCTTCAGGACCTTCACCTCGCCGCGCTTGAACGGTGCGATGGCAGGCGAGGGGGGGCATGCCGAGAGCGGCGAGGAGCAGGCCAAGTCCCTGAGGTCGTCCATGGTCACGACCAAAGGCATCTGCGGCATGGCCTCCACGGCCTTGCGCACGAAGGGCACTGGCTCCTTCTGAGCCAGGACGAAGTCGAGCGCCTCGGGCGAGAGGAAGATGCCCTCCTCCATGAGCTCCGCAAGAACCTGGTCCCTCATCCAAGGGAGCATCATGGGACGCCGCTTTTTAAATACTTCCTCCATGATGCGGTGCGCATCATGCCCCAGGCGACCATCGTGGCCAAGTGCTTCCCCACCGAGGACCCGGAGAAGGTGCGGAGGGCCATCCTCAACATCTTCCCCGGCAGCCAGCCGGAGCACTCGGCGGAGGAGGTGCGGGCCATCACCCAGGACCTCTCCAGGTTCAAGGAGCTCATCCGCAACCACCGCATCCTGGACTCAACGCGCCGGGTGCTGCTCAGGGGGAGCGACGGCCAGAGGACCGAGTTCGCCCTCAACAAGCAGGCCGCCCATGCGGGCAAGGTCAGCTTCCTGGAGGAGAAGGTGGCCCTGGGAGGGCTTCAGGTGCGCATCGAGGACGAGGACCTCGAGGCGCTCATCGACCAGGTCGCGCCCGTGACCGTGAATGGTGAGGAGGTTCCGACATGATTGCGATTTCCGTGCCCGTGCTCTCGCAGCTGGATTTCGACGAGGCCTTCGCCTACGTCAGCAAGGAGTTCGATGCCTGGGAGATAGTAGGGGAGGGAAGGCACTTTTTACCCAACCTGGTGTACCAGTTCCTCGACGCCAGCTCCTCGTACGACCTCAAGTTCTCGGCGCACGCGCCGCTCAGCGACATTAACATAGGCTCTCTCAACGAGAGGGTGCGCGAGACGTCCCTGAAGGAGATCGCTGGGGCGTTGCGCTCCGCGCACCGCATGAACATCGGCGTGCTCACGGTCCATCCCGGCTTCTACTCTCCCGCGGGCATGCTGGACAAGCCCAAGGTCATCCAGACCACCTTGGAGTCGCTCTCCTACATCGAGAAGCTCTCCCAGGACATGGGGGTCAGGGTGGCCCTGGAGAACATGCCCAACATGGGCCCCCTGACCATGGGCCGCACCCCCGAGGAGCTGATGCAGCTGCTCGGCTCCTTCGACATCGACGTCTGCTTCGACATCGGCCACGCCCACACAATGGGCGCCATCGACGCCTTCCTTCCGCTCAAGAGGCGCTTCATCAACGTGCACATCCACGACAACCTGGGGGAGAGGGACCAGCACCTGCCCATCGGCGATGGCAAGATAGACTTCAAGAGGGTGCTGGAGGGCCTGTCGGGCTACCAGGGCAGGTACGTGATAGAGGCGCGCACGCTGAAGGAGGCGGTGCTGTCTCGCGACCGCCTGCGTGCGCTCATGTCCTCCCTCTGAGCCCTAGTCCCTGTTTCCGCAGCGAGTGCACTCCAGCCTGCCGTCCACCAGCCTTGCCTGGGTGTTGCCGCACTTGGCGCAGCTGTAGAACCCCCTATGCGGGTCGGGCGCGGCGTACGCCGGCCCGCCGGGCGGGGGGTAGCCGTATGACTGGGCCGGACCCGTCTCCCGTTGCTGGGGCGGCGCCCCGGCCGCGGCCGCCGCGGGAACGGCCATCGGCACCTTGCGCGCCCTGCCCTTGAGGTCAGCTCCGGTGAGGAAGCGCCACATGCGCCGGGTGTACACCAGCAGCCAGACGCTCCCCAGCACGTCCCAGAAGAGGATGAGCAGCCCCAGGACCAAGGTGACCAGCACCGCGTCCCCGCTTAGGTCCAGAGGTATGGTGAGATAGTCGACGGTGAAGTGCAGCATGATGCAGGCGTAGAGGCCCAGGCGCAGGAACAGGTAGCCGAAGGCGAGGCCAGCCATCCAGGTGGGCACGATCTTCCATAGGTCCCAATACACCAGGTGCCCCAGGCCGAAGATGCCCGCCGAGGCCCATATCAAAGCCATCTCCTTGCCCCCGATCTCGAACCCCCCGCCGGCGAAGTAGCGCCACAGGGGGCGGTTCCGCTTCTTCATGGCCAGCTCGATGATGAGGAGCGGCACGCCGATGTACAGGACCCGGGTGATCAGCTCCTCCCACACGGAGGCGCTGGCATAGCCGTCCAAGAGCTGCCAGAGCTCCTTGGTCTCGAAGCTGGGAGAGGTGATCTCCACACCCAGCCAGCCCAGGAGTATGGCGTAGATGGTGTTGAAGGCCAGCACGGCGAAGAAGATGGTGCCCACCACCCAGAGGGGGCTGTGCCCCTCCGGAGGCCGGCTCAGGGCGACCTCCTTGCGGAAGGTCCCGTAGCTCCGCACCGCCATCCACACGAACGACCCGGTGATGGCGAAGACCAGGAAGAGGTGGTAAAGGGCGAAGGTCCAGCCAGTAACCTCGTAGAAGGTGACCAGCGGGTCGGACCAGGGAACGATGAGGAACAGGGTGTTCCCGTGCGCCGGGTCGGCCGTCTCCGGCAGAACCTGAGTGGGGCTCCAAAGCAGGATGATCACGTTGACCACCAGCAGCAGGAACAAGGCCGCCAGCGCGATGCAGGTGACGGCCCTTCCCGCCCTCTTGACGGTCTCCTGCAAGGGAGGGGGGCGGTAGACCGGCATGGGTGCCGCCTGGCCATAGGGCCACATGCCCAAGGGCCGGCCGCAGAAGGGGCAGAAGGAGTCGCTCTCCTCGAGGGGCCTGCCGCAACCGGGGCAGAACCTGGATTGCCCTGGCGTGCCGGTCTGGTCCCCCAGAGGGGTCATGCCCCGTTCATCCCCAGATTGCTATATCTAATCTTCGGGGGCGTTCCCGCCCTGGGAATCTAGGCATGTGGCTGGAAGGTGGAAATCATCAAATGCTGGCAATCCGCCAGGTAGCCTGATTTCATGGAAACTTTTAATATCGAACCCACGTCTTTGGACGTACCTTGCTTAGGAGGCAATGCTGTGGACGAGGACGCGACAGGCAAGAAGGTTGATTTCATAACCATCAGCGCTGAGAAGATGCCCTTCGGGCGGAACAACTTCATCGAGGTCGCGAGGAAGAAAGCCATCACTGGAGATGGCACCAACGAGTTCATCTCCCTGTCGCGAGGCTACTACCTTCCGGACGGGTCGGAGCGCTTCAAGAAGTCCGTGACCATCCCTGACGACATCAAGATCAAGGAGTTCGTCATCGAGAAGATCAAGAGCCTTTGAACTTGGCTCGGTCCCCTATCGGCCCCTGGGCCCGCTCTCCATCAGCAGCTCCAGGTAGGACCTCCTCTCGTTCCCCTCGATGCCCAGGTCATGCATGAGGCCGCCTATCCTCCTCTTTCCCTCCTCCAGGTCCTCGCCCTCGAACTCCAGCTCCACGAAGTCGCCCAGGCCCTCGACGCGGTC
>JALOTM010000233.1 GCA_025457905.1 Methanomassiliicoccales archaeon | reverse complement strand
AGGTCCAGCTTGTAGCCGGAGAACCCCACCCTCTCCTCCACCTCCAGCCCCTGCGCTTGCAAGGCCTCCATGACCATCGACTCCAGGGCGCCCGCCTCCTGGGCCGTCGTCCCCATGGCCTGCCCGGCGGTCCCGAGCCGCTTCAGGGCGGCCTCCACGTCCTCCCGGCGCATGCGGGACACCGCTTGAGCGTACAGAAGGTAGTCCTTGAGCCGTTTGGGGCCGAGGTTCTTGGACTCCTCCACCGGGAGCTCCGCAGGGTCGAAGGAGGCCACCATGACCACGCGCTCCCTGGCCCTGGTTATCGCCACATTGAGCCGGTTCTCCCCGCCCTCCTGGTTCAGTGGGCCGAACTGCACCCTCATCTTCCCGGAGGGGTCCTTGGCGTACGCCACCGAGAAGATGATGGCGTCCCTCTCGTCCCCCTGCACGTTCTCGATGTTCTTAACGAAGGGCCGGTCGTCGAGGTTGCGCGTCGGCGCGGACGACAGCGAGTAGAGCCTCTCGAACTCGGGGTCGGAGGAGCGCCTCCTCTCAATCGTCTCCTCCACGAGGTCGCGCTGCTGCTCGTTGAAGGTTATCACCCCCACGGAGGGCATCCTGCCCTTCTGCTCGCCCTCGGACAGGAGCCAATGCGCCACGTCCACCACCTTCTCCGCCTCCACCGGGTTCCTCCTCTCCTCCCAGCGCCCGTCCACCCGGACGAAGTCGATGGGGGCGGAATCGAACCGGCGCTGGACGTTGGCCGCAATCTCCAGGTTGCCGTCGTAGAAGGCATGGTTGCTGAAGTCGATGAGCTCCTGGTACTTGGAGCGGTAGTGCCAGCTCAGGTAGCGCGGGGTGAGGATGCGCATGCCCAGCACCAGCAGGCTCTCTGCCTCCGTGACCTCGTCCAGCTCCTCGTCCTCGTCCCGGGTCTGGAAGAGGTCGAAGGGCCGGAGCTGCTTCTCGTCCCCGGCGATCAGCGCCCTCCTGCCGCGGTAGAGCGAGGGCAGGGCCCTCTCCACCGCCAGCTGGCTGGACTCGTCGAAGACCACCAGGTCGAACATCCCCCGCTGCAGCGGGAACACCTCCGACGCCGCCTCGGGGCTGGCCAGCCACACCGGGGCCGCGGTCATGAGCTGGAACTGGTGCAGCTCCATCAGCTTGCGCACCGGCTTGATGCGCCGCTTCTTGCTCAGCTCGTCGATGAGCTTGTTCCACTCCGTTTCCGCCTTCTTACCGGGAGCGTGCTCGCCGGGCGGCAGCCGTCTCCTCCTGCAGGCGTCCAGGGTCCTCCACACCAGCCGTCGGCGCAGCAGCTCCCTGCGCTCCTCCAGGAGCCTCCCCAGCCGGACGCTGAGGTCGCGGTAGCGCGAGGCCGGGTCTCCGGACATCCGCGGGTTGGAGGCCTCGAACTCCGAGATCCATCGGAGCACCATTTCCTGCTCCAGGGTCCTGGCCCAAGGCTCGCCGTCAGCGGGCAGGAAGGAGGCGCACAGGTGATGTGCCTCCCTCTCCACTGGGTTGAGCGACGCCAGGGCCCGGTCGTGCTCCTGCATGAGGTCCAGGTCCACCAGGGACCCTCGCATGACCTCCAGCCTGCTCCTCAGCTCGTCGGGCCAAAGAGCGAGACGCAACAGCTCCTGCTGCCCCGGGGGCGCCAGCCACGAGAGCACGGGCCCGAGCGCCTGCAGCAGCTCCATGCCCGAGGCCAGGGAGCGCCTGGCCTCTTGCGCGGTGGAGACCCGGGGGTCTCCGGGGCGGGACGCCTGCAGCGCGGCCAAGTACTTTGACGCCGACCTCCATCTGGGGTTGATGTTCTTGAGAGGCTTCGCTTCCAGCGCGAGATGGTCGTCGATGGAGGACAGCGCCGCACTCTGCTCCTGCGCGCTCCCTACCACCAAGGCCCCCGGAAGGCAGGCCGCGGAGGCCCGCGAGAGGGCGGAGTCCATGGCGAAGCGCGCGCTGACATCCAGGTTGGTGAAGGGGATCCTGGCATGCCAAGGGTGGGAAGGCCGATCGAAGCGCCACGCCCCCACCTGCAGGTCTGGAAGCTTCCCGAGCAGCGCCTCGAGGGCGCCCACCGTCAGCCTGGAGGGCAGCGAGCCCAGGTCCATCCTTGGCACGTACCCGGGCGCGGACCTCAGGTAGAGGTCCCTCGGCCGGGAGCCGTTGGGCATCTCCGCCCAAAGGGGCTTGACCGTGGCGTTGAGCTCGGCCACCAGGGCGTCGATCTCCGAGCTCACCTCCTGGAACCTGCGCTCCAGCTGCTCGTCCATGCGAGGGGGCTCTCCCGACATCCGCCTATCACCGCCGCGTCCGCGAGCCCCACCCGGCCGAGCCTCTGCTGCACCACGTCCAGGGCGGCGCGCTTCTGGCACACCACCAGCACCCTCTCCCCCTTGGAGAGGGCGTTGGCGATGAGGTTGGTGATGACCTGTGACTTCCCGGTGCCGGGAGGCCCCCTCACCACCACCGCCTCGGCCCTCTGCGCCTCCAGCAGGACCTGGTCCTGGCTGGAGTCCGACGGGAGCACTGTGTTCAGCTCGCGGTCGGGCGTGGAGTCGATGTCGATAATGGGCGGCGAGGGCACGTTGGAGCGGAGCGCGGCGGCCTCCAGCAGATCGTCGAGCACGCCCAGGTCCACCTGCCCGGTCTGCACGCGCTCTATGAGCCTCTCATAGTCCTGGAAGATGGCCGTGGATCCCTGGGGGAACACCCCGGCCACGGCGAAGGGCATCAGCCTCAGGCCTATGTCCGGCAGGCCGTTCACATCGCCCGAGGTCAGGTCGTTGACCGAAGGCACCCGGTCCAGAGGACCGAGGGGCGCGAGCTCGAGGTACTGGGACAGCAGGGACTGCAGCTGCTGCATGAGGTGATCGGAAAGCCCTTCACGGGGAGCGTTGTCCAGGACGTCCTGGACCTTCTCCGGGAGGT
>JALOTM010000026.1 GCA_025457905.1 Methanomassiliicoccales archaeon | reverse complement strand
CGGCCTCTTGGAGAGGCGGCTCATCGAAGCTTTAAATATTGTTAATGGCATGATGGGAACTATGAAGATCCCGTGCGAGCTCATCGTTTGGTACGTCCTGCCCTCCATCCGCAGGGAGCTGGCCAGAGAGCTGGTGGACAAGCACCATCTCAGCCAGGCGGAGGTGGCCAGGCGCTTCGGGGTCACGGACGCGGCGATCTCCCAGTACCTCAAGGCCAAGAGGGGCACCAGCAAGGAGATCGAGAACTCTGGGAAGTACGACGACTTCCGCCACGAGGTGGAGGCGGCGGCCGTGCGCATGATGAACGGCTCTGACATCGTCACCGAGACCTGCCGCATATGTCAGATGGTCAAGAAGAGCGGAATGCTGGTCAAGGTGTACGAGACCCACACCGGAGTGAACGCGCCCCAGTGCGTCAGCTGCCAGATCGAGTGATCCCGCGGTCGCGGTTTTTCCTGTCCTCGGCGTAGTAGATGTATTCCTGCGCATAGCCCCCGTAGGGCCCGAAGCGCTCCCTGGCCTGCCGGCTGAGGCGCGAGTAGCCCCCGGTCATGCCGTAGCGGTCCTTCAGCACGCGGCCGATGCGCACGTCCACCGGGAAGGCCTCCAGGTGGTCGAGGGAGAACACCGCCACGCAGTCCGCCACCTTGCCCCCGATGCCCTCCAAGGCCACCAGCCTCCGGTGCGCCTCCCCATAGCCCATCGCCCTAAGCGACTCGAAGTCCACCCCGCCGCCGTCCACCCTCCTGGCGTACTCCAGGAAGCGCCCGCAGCGGAATCCCAGGCCGCAGGTGCGGGCCGCGCCCTCGTCGCTCAGGATGTCCCTGGGCCGGGGGAAGGACATCAACCCTGGCGCGACCTCGTCCCCGTACAGGGCGCATATGCGCTCGATCATGCCCTTGATCCGGGGTATGTTTGAGAACGTTGCCAGTATGTACGAGGCGGAGCACTCCCAGGGGTCCTGGCGCAAGAGCCTCAGCCCGGGGAAGCGGCGCACCAGGCCGGCCACGTACTCGTCCTTGGAGATGCTCCGCAGGATCGCCTCTTGGTCGTCGTCCGCGCGGAAGTAGCGCTCCAGGGCGCTGCCCTCCAGATCGCTCTCCACCTCCACCCTCCGGCCGCGCTGCCAAAGGCGCACCAGCTTCCCGGAGACCACTCCCTCCCACCACTCCCCGCGCCTCCACCAGCGGAATGCCTGGCCGCAGGTGAGGGTGTGCTCTAGGTCTATCCTCCCGAGGTCCATCAGAGCTTCCTTGCCACGAAGGCCATGAGCTCGCTGCTCTTGCGGAAGGGCGAGAAGCTGTAGTCCCCGTAGGTCGCCTGCACCGCGAACCCGCAATGGTCCAGGAGCTCGAGCATCTCGTGATGGGTCATGAGCTTGAGGGTCATGGTGGTGGTCACCCGGCGGAACTCCTTGTCCTGGCGCGAGATGTCGTAGAAGAAGTGCACGGTGGTGGTCATGTGGCTCATGTCGAAGGTCTGCGCCTCGAACTTGGAGATGATCTCGCCCTTGGAGGTGACCTTGGTGCCACGGTGCCGCAACAGGTTCTCCGGCCGGTCGAAGCGGGGGTTGAAGACGCTCAGGGCCATCACCCCGTCCTTCTCCAGGTGCCCCGAGACGTTCTCCAGCGCGTCGATCTGGTCCTTCCTGTTGGTGAGGTGCAGGAAGGAGTTGAAGGGCACGATGGCCAGGCGGTAGCGCTTGTCCAGGCGGAAGGAGCGCACGTCCCCCTCCACGATCTCGATGTTGCGCTCCACCCTGCCGCCGATGAGCTCCACCTTGGCGCTCAGGCGGTCCAGCATGGCGGAGCTCAGGTCCACGCCCGTGACCTCGAAGCCGGCGTCCGCCAGGGGGATCATGATCCGCCCGGTCCCGCACATCAGCTCCATCACAGGGCTCCCCGCCCGCTCGGCCAGGGTGCGGTAGAACTCGATGTCCTCGGTGAAGTCCTCGTACCACACGTCGTAGTACTTGGCCATGACCTCGTACTCGTCGAGCTCATCCTGGGCGTCAACGCTTGTAACCGATCTTCCGGAGGAACTCCTTCCTTTCTTTGGCATCGCTATCCGTCTCCACTCCGAGGGGCGGCTGCCCATCGATGACCCCGATTATCCCTCTCCCTCTTGACGATTCCGCCACCAGGACCTCGAGGTCGTTGGCGGTGGCGCAGAACACGGTGCACACCTCCGGCACCTGCTTGATGCGGTAGAGAACGTTCACTGGGTAGGCGTTGCGCATGACCACGAAGAAGCTGTGCCCCGCCCCCACGCGCTGGGCGTTGTCCGCGGCGCAGGCCTTTAGCTCGTCGTCGTTCCCCTCCACCCTGACCAGCCGGGGCCCGGAGGCCTCGCAGAAGGCCACCCCGAACCTCGCCCCCGGGACGGAGTTGACCATGGCCTCGTACAGGTCCTCGGCGCTCTTGATGAAATGCGTCTGGCCGATCACGATGTTGGTGTCCGGCGGCTTCTGGATGGCCACGGCCTCGATGCCGACGTTCTCTCCCTTCATGCTCTCCCCGGACGCATGAGAGCGGCCTCCCCTTTTATTCTTTCCGGGGCACCAGTCCGGGGGAACGATTAATAGCGGCGCCGGGGATGATGCACCATGGTCGAGGTGGGGCCCGCGGGATACCCCGCTGGCAGCAAGGGTCCGGTGGACGCGGTGGAGCGGGCGGCGGCCATGGGGTTCTCCGCCCTCGAGGTGCAGTTCGTGAGGCAGGCTCGCATGGCCGAGGCAAACGCCCGCGCGGCCGGCAGGAGGGCCAAGGAGCTGGGCGTGCTGCTCAGCGCCCACGCCCCCTACTACGTCAACTTCAACTCCCCCAGCCATGAGACGAGGGCCAAGAGCGAGGAATGGGTGCTGAGGAGCGCGCGCATCTGCCATCAGCTGGGGGCATGGATCCTGGTGGTGCATGCCGCCTCCTACTCCGGCAGCGGGGAGGAGGAGTGCACCGAGGCGGTGGTCGAGGCCCTCTCGAGGCTGCGCGAGGCCATGGGCGCCGAGGGCCTGGAGGACGTCACACTGGGCCTGGAGACCATGGGCAAGCTGGGCTCCTGGGGCACGCTGGAGGAGATCGGGGACGTGGCCCGGAGGGTGCGGGGGACGGCCCCCGTCCTGGACTTCGCGCACCTCCACGCCCGCTCCCGGGGAGGCATGAACAGCCCGGAGGGCTTCGAGAGGGCCCTCAGGCAGGCGCGCTCCTTCCACAAGGCCCGTCTGCACTGCCACTTCTCCTGCATCGAGTACACGGCGCAGGGGGAGAGGAGGCACCTGCCCTTGGCCTCGAGGTCCCCCGACTACTCCCTAGCCGTCGCCGCCCTGAGGCGCTTCAAGGGAGGGCTGACCCTGATAAGCGAGACCCCGCCGCCCGAGGAGGGGGCTAGGGCCATGCTGGAGCTGTTGGCCTAGCCCCGAGGACGAAATCACCAGCAGCACCCACGACGACAATTATTTATTCACTAACGCTCGTTTAAGCATCCAGCGCTGGAGTGGTTGCTTGGCTAGTGAAGACGAGGCTTTCGAGTTCGATTGCCCCGAATGTGGTCATCACATCAGGGGAGAGGTCTCCAAGTGCCCCAAGTGCGGGGTGGAGTTCGTCATCGAGGAGGTCACGGAGATCGAATGCCCCAACTGCAACTCCATCATCTCGGCCAGCTCCACCTCCTGCCCCAAGTGCGGGGTGGAGTTCGTCATCGAGGAGGTGGAGGTGGGCCCCGCCCCTCCCGCGAAGGAGGAGAGGCCATCGCCCCCCTCCCCGGCGCCCAAGCCCGAGCCCCGTCCGGACGATTCCGAGCTGCGCAAGCAGTTCCCCGAGCTGGTGGCCGAGGTCAAGCCCCTCCTGGCCCTGGCCAAGGAGTATGGGATAGACACCGGCGAGGGGCGCAGGCTCATCGACAAGGCGGTGCGCGCGGGCAAGGGCAACGATGTGGTGGCCGCCGTCCAGTACGTCAAGGAGTGCCACACCAGCATACGGGCGGCCATCGATGACCGCCTGGACACGGACGTGGAGCACCTGGAGAAGCTGGTGCAGGTGGCCAAGTCCATGAGCTCCAACCCCTCCGGGATCAACGAGGCCATCAAGGCCGTGGGCGAGCGCCGGGCCGCCGGCGATCTGCGCGGAGCGCTGGACGAGGCCTCCAAGGGGATGAAGCAGGCAGAGAAGCTCACCGGCAAGTACATCGAGGCCAACGAGCTGGTCGATGACCTGGGCAAGCTCATCGCCTCCTGCGAGCGATTCTACGTGGACGTGCGGGAGCCGAAGAAGCTCCTGGCCGAGGCCAAGGACGCCGGCGAGCATGGTGACTGGAGCATGATGGGCATATTGGCCCGCAAGGGGCGCGAGGAGGTCATGAAAGGCCTCCCCGAGCTGCTGGACGGAGAGCTCAAGAAGGCCAAGTCGCAGCTGCTGGACGCCAAGGCCGAGGGCAAGGACGTGGCCACGCTGGTCAAGCTGCTCAAGGAGGCAGGGACGGCCAGGAAGCAGGAGAAGTACGACGAGGCCCTGGAGCGCCTGATAGACTTCAAGGCCGAGTCCAAGCACCTCTGAGACCTATTCCGACCTCACCTGGCGCAGCACTTCCATCTCCCTCTCCAGTATCGACCTCTCCTGAGGCCCCAGGCTATCCGGGCTCAGGGAGACCATGAAGACCGCGCTGCGCTCCGAGATGTTGTCCACGACGTTGCGCAGGAAGCGCACCACCCCCTCGAAGCTGTTGTTCGATACCAGGTACTGGATGTCGTCCAGCAGGACGACGGTGCGCCTCTTCTCCTCCACGAAGGCCTCGATGATGCTCACCAGCCTCTCCAGCGAGGGCGGGACGGTCCTCTCCTTCTCCGACTCCCTGTCCGTGAGCCAGAGAAGGGTCAGGTCCGCGTCGCCCCCACGGGCGCGCAGGGTCTTGGGATGCCCGCGCACGATGCCCAGGGCCGAGTACCCCTCCCGCGCCTTGGCCAGCAGCAGGCGGTGCGCCAGGTCTGGCTTGTCCTCCTCCACCAGGTAGGAGTGGCCGTCGGCCAGCTCCGACCTGGCAGGCTTGCGCTGGGGCTTGGGCGGCTCCATGCCCAGTATCTCCTGCGCCCTCTCCAGGGTGATGTCCGCCTTGAGCAGGGAGGAGAAGGCCACCACCCGGTTCAGGCCCCCTTCCAGCTGCCGCACGTTGTCCCGGCAGGCCTCGGCGATCAGGGTGAGCACTTCGCGTGGCACCTGCAGCCCGTCCACCTTGACCCGGCGGTCCAGGATGGCCATGCGCGTCTCCAGCTCCGGCGGCTGGATGTCGGCGATGAGGCCGGACTCGAACCTGGTGACCAGGCGCTCGCTGAGGGAGGGTATCTCCTTGGGCGGGCGGTCCGAGGTGAGCACCACCTGGCCCCCCCTCTCCATGATGATGTTGAAGATCTGGAACAGCTCCTCCTGCATGCGCTCCTTCCCGGCCAGGAACTGCACGTCGTCGATGAGCAGCACGTCCGCCCCGCGGTAGGTGGCGCGCAGCTGGTCCAGGGTCCTTTCCTGGATGGCGTTGATGATCTCCGTCTCCAGGGCGTCGGTGGGCGCCAGGATGATGGCGTACTTGGGGTCCTTGGCTATCTGGTTGCCGATGGCCTGCAGCAGATGGGTCTTCCCCAGCCCGGAGCGGGAGTAGATGAACAAGGGGTTGTAGGACTTCCCGGGGGCGCTGGCCACGGCCTTGGCCGCCGCCTCGGCGAAGCGCGAGTTCGGCCCCACCACGAAGTGCTCGAAGGAGTAGCGGGGGTTGAGGGGGCGTCCGTAGACCGTCTTGGCGGCGGCAGGAGGGCAGGTGGGGCAGGCGCCCTCGGGATCCATGCTCCCGCCGCAGCGGGGGCACTTGACGGCCGCGACCTCCTGGGTGGTTATCTGCTTATGGTACTGCATGATGAGGTCGTACACCCCGTCGATCTTCTCGTCCACGCGCTTGCGCTCCATGTCCCGGTGGATCTGGGCCTGGGGGGTCTCCTCCGGCAGCTCCTCGTAGCCCTCGATCCTGCGCCTCAGGGACTCCAGCTCCGCCTCCACGTCCAGGAGGCGCTCGGGGTCGCGCATCTTGCGCATCAGGGACTCGGCCTCCCTCTCGTACCCCTGGGTGTCGAGGAAGCGCAGTATCTCCTCCAGGCCCTCCAGGCGCTGGATGTTCGACTCGAAGTAGGGCAGGGAGCGGGCCGCGGCCTGCGGGTCCGTCACGTACAGCCGGATGAGGTTGCTTACGTTGTAGCCCTCCCTGGCCCAGTCGTTGATGCGGTGCGCCACCTCGTCCCCCTTCCCGACCAGCTTCTGGACGTCGCCCACGCTGCGGGGGTTGGTGAGGTTCGGGGGCGGCACCAGCTCCACCTTGCCGATCTTGGCGTCGGGGTGCGAGCGCTCCATGTCCTGGGCGCTCACCCGGCTGTGCAACGATATCGAGGACTCGGGCAGCAGGGAGTCCTCCCAGACGAACTCCACCGCCTTGCCGCCCTTGTAGACGCGCTCCGGCCTCAGGGCGCCGCCCTTCTTGAAGACGTAGAGGGCCACCACCGGCTCGCCGGAGTTGAAGGCCACCGCCCCCTCGGCCCGGTCCACGTTGAGCTCGAACTCCAGCTTGACGTAGCCCGAGAAAGCGTATTTCCTGACGTCCTCCAGCACCTTCTTGAGCACGCCCTCTCCGCCGCGGTAGCGATCCACCACCTGACCATCGGGAATGCCCAGTTCCGCCAGCAAAGTGACCGCGTGTAAAATCATCATGGCTCGATATATCACTTTGGTTCAGGCCAGATTTCTTAACACAGCGATGGCGTCCCTAGGTCTCCCCGGGCGCCCGCGGCCCGCCACCAAGAAAGGTTTAAATGAGGTAGGCCTGTTGGGGGATTTCGTGCCACTGTAGCTCAGCGGCAGCCCCTGAGGCCTCTCCGGGGCCGCGAGAGAGCGACAGTTTCGTAAACTGTAGGTCGGGGGTTCGAAACCCTCCAGTGGCTCCATTCCTCCTCCCATCGCAAGTTTTTTCCCAGGTGCGCCGAATGTGATATCGGTGGGCATTTGGACGAGGAGAGCCCCGATTACTCGGAGTTCGTCAGCTACATGGGCGGCATCCACCAGGTGCTCTCCATCTTCGCGGGGTTCACCTTCACCGCCATCACTCTGTTGCTTACCACCCTGCCCGACAAGTCCTCGCTGCCTGTCCAGGGCACCTTCGTTTTCCTGAGCCTCCTCTTCCACCTCTTCATAATGCTGGTGGCCTGGGACACCACGCGCAACGTCACCTTCCTGCGCCGGACGCCCCCCTACACCCGGGCCGGGGCCACGTGGGACGTGTTCTACTTCCTCTCCATCGCCCTCTTCGGACTCTCCATCCCGGTCATGTACTGGCTCTGGGGCCTGGACATGCTGGCGCTCATCACCCTGTTGATAGGGATGGCGATCCTCGCCGTTGCGGTGGCGCTGATATGGAGGCCCTACACCGAGTTCCGGCAGAAGAAGAGGCCATTATAGGGCTCATCCTTTCCTGAGGTACTCCTTCACGATCTTGATGGCGCACACGTCCCCGCACATGGAGCAGCCCTCCACGTCCTCGTTGTGCCCCCGGGAGCGGTAGGCCCGCGCCCTCTCCGGGTCCAGGGCATGGGCGAACATGGCCTCCCAGTCGAGGTTGCGCCGGGCCAGGGCCATGGCGTCGTCCCGCTGCCTCGACCTGCCCAGCGCGATATCGGCGGCGTGGGCCGCGATCTTGGAGGCGATGAGGCCCTCCTTGACGTCCTCGGGCGTGGGCAGGGAGAGGTGCTCGGAGGGCGTCACATAGCATAGGAAGTCCGCGCCGGCGCGGGCGGCGATGGCCCCCCCGATGGCCGCGGTGATGTGGTCGTAGCCGGGGGCGATGTCCGTGACCAGCGGCCCGAGCACGTAGAAGGGGGCGCCGTCGCAGGCGGCCTTCTCGATGCGCACGTTGGCCTCTATCTGGTCCATGGGGACGTGGCCGGGGCCCTCCACCATGGACTGCACCCCGGCCTCCCGGGCGCGCCTGACCAGCGTCCCAAGTATGAAGAGCTCGGAGAGCTGCGCGGCGTCGCTGGCGTCGTGCAGGCATCCCGGCCTCAGGCCGTCGCCGAGGGACAGCGTGAACTCGTGCTCCCGCGCCATCTCCAGCAGGTAGTCGTACTGCTCGTACAGAGGGTTCTCCTTGTCGTTGTGCAGGATCCAGGCCACCAGGAAGGAGCCGCCGCGCGAGACCACGTCCGTGAGCCTCCCCGCCCTCCTCAGCCAGGAGACGCTCTCCTTGGTTATGCCGCAGTGCACGGTCATGAAGTCCACGCCGTCCTTGGCGTGGGTCTCGATCCCTCGGAAGATGTCGTCCTCGTCCATGTCCACGACCGCGCTCTGGCGGGCCATGCGCAGGCCGGTCTGATATATCGGCACGGTGCCCACGGGCACGTCCACTTCCCTGAGGACGGCGCGCCGCATGGCGTCTATGTCCCCACCGGTGCTCAGGTCCATGATGGCGTCCGCGCCGTAGCGCAGGGCGATCCTCGCCTTCTCCATCTCCTCCTCCGGGACGGAATGGTCCTTGGAGGTGCCGAT
>JALOTM010000232.1 GCA_025457905.1 Methanomassiliicoccales archaeon | reverse complement strand
CTCAGACGACGACCCTGATCGCCTGCTCCGAAGCATGGAGGGATACTCCCCTCCTAGCGTGGAGAAATGGCTGGACTTGGAGAGGGTGTGACCGAGGATCCCAGCGACCGGGCCCTGGCCAACCCGTCCCGCAGGAGCTCCAGCGTGCCCTCCCGGCTCTCATGCCTGAGGCCCAGCCTTTCCGCGAACTGCCGCGAGAGCCCTTCGAAATAGGCCCGGTCACCCACATGGGTATCGATGAACAGGGCTCTGGTGTAGCCATCGAACAGCTGCCTCAGGAACCACATGGTGTCGATCCCCTGCTCCTGGAGGGACCTGACCTGCTCCTCCCCAAGCTGGCTGGTGATCCTCTTGGCGAACCAGGACTCGCCCATCTCGCAAGCGAAGGGGATGGCGAACCATGTTCCCGCGCACCTTTTCCTCTCGGCCTCGTACTCCTCGGGCGTGATGAGGGCCCCCACGCAATCGTCAACTTCCAGCATGACAGTGGGCACCCTCATCCTGGAGGTGATGCCCTGGAGCGATTGGCACGTCCCATAGGCCAGGAAGACGGCCTCCACCTTCCCCTCCAGGGAGTTGACCTTCTCCACCACCGCTCGCTTCAGCTCCTGAGGGTATTCGTGGAGACCGAACTCCAGGTACTCCTTGTACGCGATATCGCTCCCATCCTCGTCCAGGATATGCTCCAGCTCCAATCTGAAGGTCTCGCAGGCGATGATGCCGATGCGGGCGCCCATGGGACCGCCATGAGCTTGGTGGGAAAAGAAAACAGATGGAAGGGGTTGGGGAAGGCGTTTCCGGCGTGAGGGGTCACTTGCTCTCGAAGAGCGCCCGTATCTCCTTCCCCACTACCTCGATCCTGCTCTCGGCCTCGGCCTTCTCCATGGCATCCAGCTTCTTCATGCCGCCTTGCGCGTCGGCTAGCCAGGTCTCGGCGAACTTGCCGGACTGGATCTCCTTGAGCATCTTCTTCATGGCCTTCTTGGTGTCCTCGGTGATGACCCTGTCCCTGGTCGACAGGCCTCCGAACTCCGCGGTGTTCGAGACCGAGGTCCACATCTTCATCATCCCTCCAGCCTGGATAAGGTCGACGATGAGCTTGAGCTCGTGCAGGCACTCGAAGTAGGCGATCTCCGGCTGATAACCGTCCTCCACCAGGGTGTCGAACCCGGCCTTGATCAGCGCGGTCACGCCGCCGCACAGCACGGCCTGCTCCCCGAAGAGGTCCGATGTCGCCTCCTCACGGAAGTCGGTCTCCAGCACGCCGGCCTTGGTGGCGCCGATCCCCTTTGCCAGGGCCAGGGCCACCTTCTTGGCGTTGCCGGTGTAGTCCTGATGGACGGCGATGAGCGCCGGCACCCCGAATCCCTCCAGGAAGACCTCCCTCTCCCGGGGCCCTGGGGCCTTGGGGGCCATCATGATGACGTCGACGTTCTTGGGCGGCTTGATGGTGCCGAAGGTGATGCCGAAGCCATGGGCGAAGTCCAGGGCCGCGCCCTCCTTCAGGTTGGGCTTGATGTCCTTCTCGAAAATGACGCCCTGGATCTCATCGGGGATGAGCACCATGACCACGTCGGCCCCCTTCACCGCCTTGGGGACCTCCTCCACCTTCATTCCATTCTTCTTGGCGTCGTCCCAGGATTTTCCTCCCTTCCTGAGGCCGACGACCACGTTCAGGCCAGAGTCCTTCAGGCACATGCTCTGCGCCTTCCCCTGGCTACCGAATCCGATCACTGCCACCTTCTTTCCCTTGAGGACGCCCAGGTCGGCGTCGGCATCGTGATAGATCTTTGCCATGTCATCACCTGTTACGGTGGTTACCCTCGAACCCTAAAAGCTAGCGCCTATAATAGGCTTCGTAGGCCGTGGCCAATGTTCCTGTGGCAAGCCATGACGTATGGCAAAAAGGATAATCCCCGATGGGGTTCAGGGGGGCATCATGAGCGATGAGATGAGCGGCAAGGGAGCGACCAGGTTCGCGATCATCGGTGGCTACCTGGGGTCGGGCAAGACCACTCTGGCCACGACCATCGCCAAGGCGTTGCGAGAGCACCACGGCAAGTCCACGGCCATCGTCACTAACGATCAGGGGAACGTGCTCGTGGACACGCAGTACGTGAAGGACGCGGGCTTCGATGTGGCGGAGGTGCTGGGAGGGTGCTTCTGTTCCAAGTTCCCAGAGTTCGTGAAGAACGCCCGGACCTTGGTGAGCATGGGCCGCCCGGACGTCATACTGGCTGAGCCCATCGGAACGTCCACCAACATCCTGTCATCGGTGGTGGCGCCGCTGCGCACCATGTATCCGGAGGAGTTCCAGGTGGCACCGCTCCTGGTGGTCCTGGACGGCACGCGCGCCAAGGATCTGCTGGCCAAGCCCTCCGGATTCGGCCTGGGCAGCGATAGCAGGATCATCCCGCTTAACCAGGTGCACGATGCCGAGGTTGTGCTCATCTCCAAGTGCGACCTCCTGACCCCCGAGCAGGTGGAGGACGTGGCCCAAAGGGTAAGGACGGAGGC
>JALOTM010000231.1 GCA_025457905.1 Methanomassiliicoccales archaeon | reverse complement strand
GCTCCCCGAGGACGAGAAGGCACGGCTCGCCCCCACGCTCGGGAGGGAGGCGCTCCTGGAGCAGTTGCGAGGAGGGCCGTATGACAAGGACAACCTCCTCATCACCGCCCGCGCCCATCGCCATGATGGAAGGAGGCTATGGATCGAGGTCTACCTAATGGTCCTGGAAACCGGTGGGCAGAGGAGGCTGGCCTTCCTGGTACGCAACATCACCGAAAGGAAGGAGCTCGAGCTGCGCAACAAGACCCTCTATGACAAGCAGCACACCGTCTTCGAGACCACGGGCACAGGGGCCATGATAATCGAGGAGGACGGGCGCATCTCCATGGTCAACTCCAGCTTCGCCAAGCAGGTGGGCCTGGACAAGGAGGAGATCGAATGGCACATGAGCTTCAAGGACTTCGTCCACCCCTCTGACCTTGACCGGGTAATGGGATACCACAAGTTGAGGCGCATGGACGCATCGGCGGTGCCCTCCGAGTACGAGATCAGATTCCTGGACAAGAGCGGTAAGGTCCACAACGCCGTCCTCAACGTCAGCATGATCCCGGGCACCAGGCAGTCCATGGCCTCAGTGATGGACATAACCGAGATCAGGGAGGCCTACGAGGCCCTGGTAAGGCTGCAGCAGAGGACCAGGGAGACCCTGGACAGCATTGGCGACGCCTTCTTCTCGCTCGACGAGAGAGGCCTCGTGACCTACTTCAACGATGCCGCCGAGCGCATCTTCCGCTGCAAGAGGAAGGAAGTGCTGGGAGTAGGAATCGCCAAGGCCCTGCCCGGCATCAAGGGCAGCGAGCTAGAGGAAAAGATCAGGCAGGCCATGATGCAAAGGTCGCAGCAGCAGTTCGAGACCAATTACGCGCTGGGCGAAGGCTCGGAGTGGTTCGACGTGCGCATCTACCCTCAGGACAGAGGGCTGTCCGTGTTCATCCAGGTCTCCACGGGCCGCAAGCTGATGGAGGAGCAGCTGCGCCAGAGGACGGAGGAGATGGACCGCTTCTTCACCACCAGCATCGACCTCCTGGCCATCGCCGACACCGATGGTTGCTTCCGACGCCTCAACCCCGAATGGGAGAAGGCTCTCGGATACTCGTTGGACGAGATGCTTGACCATAGGTTCCTGGATTTCGTACATCCTGATGATATCCAGAGCACGGTCGAGGCGGTGGGAGAGCTGACGGCAGGCAAGAACGTCCACAGCTTCACCAACCGCTACCGGGCCAAAGACGGAGGGTACCGTTACATCGAATGGCGCTCCGTCCCCTATGGCAACATCATATACGCCGCCGCCAGGGACATCACCTTCCGAAAGCAGGCGGAGGAAGCGCTCCGCGAGAGCGAGAGCAAGTACCGCGCCCTGGTGGAGAACGCACAGGAAGGGATCTGGGCGGCGGACGAGAATTGGATGACGGTTTTCGTCAACCAGCGGATGGCGACCATGCTGGGGTACAGGCCCGATGAGATCATCGGAAGGCCGGTCGTGGACTTCCTGGACGAGAAGGCGCGCAAACGCTTCGAGGAGCACAAGCCCTTGCGTCAGGAGGGCGCCAAGGAGCGCTACGACTTCGAGATAGTGCGTAAGGACGGCATGCGCATCTTCGTCACCGTCCATATCTCCCCGCTCATGGTGGGGGACGAGTTCCATGGACTCTTGGCAATGGTCTCCGACATAACCGAGCGGAAGATGATGGAGAACGCCCTGAAGGAGGCGAATGCCAAGCTCAATCTGCTGAACTCGCTCACGCGCCATGACCTCAACAACCAGCTGGTGGTGATGAGGGGCCATCTCGTCCTGGCGGAGAAGGGGACGCACAGCGACAACCTGCGCAGCCATCTGCATAAGGCCCTTAAGGCCAGCGACAACATCAGCCGGCTCCTGGAGTTCAGCCGGGACTACCAGGGGCTAGGGAAGGACGCCCCGCTCTGGCTGAATTTGCAGGAGGTCTGCACTCTGGGGCTCACCAGCGTGGACCTGGGCCATATCGCGGTGGAGCTGGACCTGGGGGACTTCGAGGTCTTCGCGGACAAGATGCTGGAGAAGGTCTTCCATAACCTGGCATCCAACTCCATCATGCACGGGGAGCGGACCTCCCGGATCTCGGTCTCCTGCCAGGAGCAGGGCAGCACGCTGGTGATCACCTACGTCGACGACGGCGTGGGGATACCCTACGAGCGGAAGGCGGAGATCCTCGGCCCCAACCAGGGCTACCACGGCCTTAACCTGGCCAAGGGAGTGCTGGAGATGACCGGCATGACCATCGGCGAGTGCGGCGTACCTGGGGAGGGGGCCCGGTTCGTCATCACCATCCCCTCGCAGTCCTACCGCAGGCCCAAGGCCAAGGTCCGCTAGGCTCGGGACTACCCCTTCATTACCCCGATGGGCCTCAGCCTCGCCACCGGTTTGGAGAGCCCGGCTCCGCGCACCACGGCGATGACGTCATCTATGTCCTTGTACGCCCCGGGCGCCTCCTCCAGGATCCCGTCCTTGGTGCTGGCCTTGATGTGCACGCCCCGGCTCTCTAACTGC
>JALOTM010000230.1 GCA_025457905.1 Methanomassiliicoccales archaeon | reverse complement strand
AGGGTAGAACCATCTCACGGTGCCGTTGGGGTTCAAGGCATACAGGTTGTTGGCCGTCGAGCCCGTTCCCCAGTAATAGTAGAATGTCCCGAAGTAGATGGAGCCATCCTCCCCTATGGTGGGAGGAGATCCGATCCCGTTGATGGCCTGGAAGCGCCACCTCTCCTTCCCGTCCCTTCCGATGGCGAAGAGCATCCCCGAATGCCAGTCGCCAATGTAGATGGTCCCATCCGGGCCCAAAACCAGACCGGAGGAGTAACCGTCGTTATGCAATGGCATCTCAAGAGCGATCTGGCCCGGGTTGTCCGAGAGGTTGGCCTGGCTGCACCCAGTGTGCCGCTGATCGGCCTGCAGGCAGGGCCAGGGGGACGAGGTCGTCCCATCCCTCGCGCCCGAGGAGGACATCAGAGGCAAGGACGCTGATATCACGGCCATCAGGGCTATCGCCAGCGCCAACGTCCTTCTCATCTTCCCATGATGGAATGCGCTTGCCTCCGAAAAAAGTAACGCACGGTATCCGTCGATGGCTGATTTCCAGATACGAGGTGGAGAGAAAAAATGAGGTCCCGGGCCGCCTGACACGGCGGCCCCTTGGGAAAGGGTGGTTTGGGCGCCTAGTAGAAGGCCAGTCCGATGATGGCGGCCACGCCCCAGCACAGGATGCTCAGCACGATGGCCACCACGCTGATCATCAGGCAGTTCTTGCCCACGCGCCGCTTGTCCGGGTTGGGGTCCTTCATCCACACCAGGAAGAGGACGAAGCCTATCAGCAGCGAGAAGAACGAGAGCAGGTAGAAGAGGTACCTTATCCCTCCGACCGGCTCGAACTGCTGCTGCTGGCCATAGGCGGGCGCCGGGCCTGCGGATGGCTGGTTCTGTGGCCTGCCGCAATGCGGGCATACGTTGTAGTCGACAGGTATCTGCCTGCCGCATCCAGTGCACATGCGAGTGTTGTCCGTCAAATCCAGTTCGCCTCCATGCCCTGCGGACCCTCCCCAGGGATGTGCACCTGCTTGCATTTCTGGATACTTAAAATCTGCCCCATCTGGACGCAGAGGGAGGGACGGGAGCGCCCGGCTACTGCTCCGGCGCCGGGTCCAACAGCCTCGCCCTCGGCTCGCCGTCCAGCTCCAGGACGGCGGCGAGGCCCTCCTTGGCCGCTCCCGGGTTCATGTACAGCGTCCCCTCGCGCTCCACGATCCCCCTGGCCTCATGGATGTGGCCGCTCAGGACCGCCCGCGGCCGGAACTCCCTCACCAAGCGGGCGATGGCCGTGCTGCCCGCGTGCCGGTCCACCGAGGTCATGTCCAGCGTCCCGTAGGCAGGGCAGTGCACCGTGAGCACCATGCCCGGTTCCATGATCGGCCTCAGACCTTTCTCCAGCTCCTCCTCGGGGAGCTCGTTGGGGGTGTTGAAGATGGTGATGTTCGAGCCCCCATGGCCGCCCAGGGTCCAGCCGCCCAGCCTCACCTTGCGGCGGTGGAGGGACGTGGCGTGCCTCTCGATTTCCTCCAGGGTGCCAGGTGGGTCGCAGTTACCGGTGAGGGCGTAGGCCGGCCTCTTGAGCTGGGAGAGGAACTCCCCGGCCCAGGACGCGGGCCCGAAGTGCGTTATGTCGCCGAGCACTATCACCGCGTCAAGCCCCTGCTCCTGGAGATGACGATTGGCGAAACGCGCCACCTTGCTGCGGGCGTGCACGTCTGACAGGACCAGGAACCTCATGTGACCCCGTCCCGCATCTGCGCCCGCCGTATTTAGGGTTCCGGCCTACTGCTGGTTCCTGCCCTTGTAGATGCCCTGCGACTGGAAGTAGCCCGACAGCCCGTTCACGATGTCCTCGTACTGCCGCTTCACCTTGGTGGCCCCGATCACCCCTCCCGCCCAACCGGTGTTGGACTGGACCAGCCTCAGGGCCAGCGAGCCATCGGCCACCGGCATGATCTGGAAGTCCATCTCGTAGTACTGGGCGAAGGCGCCCAGGGCGATGTTCTTGCCCTTGCTGCCCTTGATGGCCTTGCCCGCGGTCTCGGAGGACCACTGCACCCTGAACTGGTTGTGCTCGAAGGCCTGCAGGACGGCCTGCCTCACGTTCTCCATGCTCCCGTTGACGAAGATGTCAGTGTGACTCATGCGGTATGCTAGCCTCCCCTGCGGACTTAAAACCCACAGCACCCGGCCGAAAGTGCCGCCGAGGAGCCGGGCATCGAGCATATCGCCCTCAGACCACGATGCCGAAGCTCAGGTCCTGGAAGACCAGGAGGTAGGCGAGGCCGAAGCCGATGATGGCCCCGCCGTTGAGCAGGGGCAGACCGGCCTGGGGGTTGCCCTTGGCCACGTACCTCATGAGCACCAGGAAGCCGGCCACCGAGCCCAGGAGGGCGCCCAGCGCCACCAGCAGGTTGGCGTGGTCGAAGTGCGCCGAGCTGGCCGGCAAGGTGAGGAAGACCGAGACGGTGAGGATGGAGGGGATGACCGCATCCCCCACCCCCATGAACATGGCCCCGCGCTCCTCCGGCCCCTGCTCCGTGAGCGGCCTCT
>JALOTM010000229.1 GCA_025457905.1 Methanomassiliicoccales archaeon | reverse complement strand
CACGAACCGGTCGGGCAGCTCGCGGAAGTCCACCTCCTCCGCGCTTCCGTAGACCTTGATGGCCGGGACCACGTAATCCCTCCCGAGCGCCTCGCCTATGTAGTCCTTGAAGGTCACCTTGTCGATGCACCTGGCGATCGAGGGATCGTCGTAATACAGCTTCATCCACTGGATCTTCTCGTTGAACGTCCGGGGATGGTCGATGTCCGGGAAGTATCCCATATCGTCCTCGAACCAGTCCTCCAGGAAGCGCTTCTTGCTCTTCAGGTCGAACTTGCCCTGGTCGTAGAGCTTGCGGTACTTGGTCCAGTAGTCGCCCTTTCCCAGGACCTTGCGCACCAGGCGCATGTCACCGCCCCTTGGAGATGGCGCTCAGGACGCTCTGCAGGAGCGTGCTGCTGGTCGATCTCGTGTAGGGGAAGTAGACGACCTCCACGCCCACCTTCCTCAGCTCCTCCTCGTAGCCTGCCCAGCGGGGGTTGCCCTTCCAGTCGTCCCCGGAGAACAGCCGATGGTAGCGCAGCCGCCTCCAGGCCTCCACCTTGTCCAGGTCCTCCTGGGCCACCACCTGGTCCACGTACCTCACGGAGGATACTATCTCCAGGCGCTCGGCGAACGGTATGACCGGTTCGTGCCCCTTGGTCCGGCGGATCAGCTCGTCGGTGCTCACGCCGACGATCAGGTGGTCGCAGCTCTCCCTGGATCGCCTGAGCAGGTTCAGGTGGCCGATATGGAAGAGGTCGAAGGCCCCAGCGGTGTACCCGATCGTCCTATTCCCATCCACCTGCTCTCAATCCCCCTTCGATGTAATTAATGATTCTCCTGCTGGCTGGCACCTCGCCCAGGTTCAGCACGGCCACGTCCCTCAGCCGCTCCTCGCGCAGCGGGTCGTGCCCCCTCACGATCACATCGTCCAGGAAGGACTCCAGCTGCCGGACGTCCTGCGCCTTGTAATAATGTGCCGAGGATATCCTGGAGACCGGGTTCTGGGGGGTCATGTCCTCGGGGAGCATGTGGATGACCGGGTTCCCGGTGGGGAGGTACTCGGAGAGGAAGGAGCTGCTGTCGGTGATGAGCGCGTCAGACCGCTGGAACGCTCCGAAGTAGTCCCCCTCTTCGTGCACCGTGCCGACCTGGGACCATCCTTCGTAGTACTCCTTGGCCTGGACCTCAGTCATCTCCCCCGAGCTCACCAGCGTGGCCCTCAGATCCGGGTGGGGCTTGAACAGCCAATGGAGCTGGCGGTGGGAGCGGGCATAGTCGAGGAGGAAGCGGCCGCTCCAGTCGAAGGTTGAAAGACGCAGCAAGGAGCCCTTGAGCGAGAAATGGGGGGCGTAGATGATGTAATGCTGGTCGTTCTGGGCCCGCTCGCGGTAGGCGTCGAGCTTGGGATGCCCGGTCACCACCAGGCTCTCCTTGTTCTCGGTCATCCAGGACTCGTATTCCCGTTTGAGGAGGTCGGACAGCAGGAAGTGCCTCCAGAGGCCGTAGAGGAAGGTGGCGGGGTACTCCTGCACGGCCTTGGAGGTGCCGGCGATGGAGTAGGGGACGTAGCAGTCGAGGGCGTACCTGCTGACCGACGGGGGGGACTGGGAAGAGTGCAGGTACCAGGGCTGCTGGTAGAACACCAGGTCCGGCTTGAACCGGCGCAGGTCGAGGTGGGCCCTGTTGGCCATGTCGTACGCCGGGGCGGACCTCATGCCTCGGCCCTGGAAGAAGTCGAGGGTCCGGGCCACCTTCTCGGCCGTCCGTTCGTCGAGGGACCTGCCCTCATAGTCGGCCGTGACCAGGATTATCGGCTCGAAGGGGGACGCCCTCTCCATCTCCTCGTAGAGGGATTGGCAGGACCACTTGGAGCTCTCGCTCACCAGGAAGGCCGCCCTGAGCCTTCTCCTGCCGATGTCGGCCATGAGCGCCCTGGCGACCTTGGAGTGGTCGCGCCTGATCCTGGCGCACTGCTTGGCCACGGTGTCGTTCCGTCTCCACATGGAAGCAGCCCTCGAATCTGCCCCAGATTAGATAAAGCCCCCCTCTGCGTTCCAGCAGCGCCGCCCATGCGCGCCGATGATGGCCGGGGCGCTCCTCGCCCGCCTTGCTGCGCCTCATGCCCTCGTGCCTAATTTATTATAGCGCCTGGCCGCTAGGAAGGGCGATCACGGATGCCATCTGGCGGAACTTGGAGGGGACATCCTTGAAGGAAGCGGAGTTCAGGTCCTTTTTGGAGGGACGGAGAATACCCCACGACCAGGTGGAGCGCTCCCTGGCGGCGGCCAGGGACCTCGAGCTCTTCCTGGTGGAGAGGGGCTCGAGCTGGGAGATGGCCGGCGCAGGCCTCCTGGACGAACACATATCCGAGTTGATCGCCGACGGTCGGAACACCGAGGAGCGGTTGGTGGCCCTGGCCCGATATTCCTATATGATCAGGAGGAACGACCTCTACATCCACATCGCCGGGCTAATCAACGCCGTAGAGGTGCTGCCGGAGATGGAGAGGAGGCTGGGGGAGCTGGCCGGCGAGGGGGTCCGGAGAGAGGTCTTC
>JALOTM010000228.1 GCA_025457905.1 Methanomassiliicoccales archaeon | reverse complement strand
GAGGGGCCGCTGACCAACACGGAATTCAACCTGATTAAGCAGCACCCGACTATCGGCGCAGAAATTCTGGGGCCCATTCCGAGCCTTGCGCCGGTCATCCCCGGAGTGCTTCATCACCATGAGCGCATGGGGCATGGTCCCTGAGGGCAGGGCGCCGATGGTCTCCGCGCCCAGCAGGGAGGAGACGCTGTCACATCCCCCGATGTAGGCGGAGCGGTCCAGCATCGGGGAGATGGCGGGATGCATCCTGCGGACGCCGAAGGAGAGGAGGGTTTTGTCCTTGGCAGCGATGCGGGCCCTGGCCGCCATGGTCGCCACCCCCGATGAATGGCAGAGGAACCCCAGGGCCGGGGTCTCGTAGATGCAGTACTCCCCGTAGGGGCCCTCGATGGTTATGACGGGCACCCTGATGCCTCCGAAGGACTTGGCCTTGAACACCGTGCCCTCGGGAAGCCCCCTGATGTCCACCTTCCTTCCCTCGAATAGGCGCAGCACCTCCTCCACACCGCACAGCACGCCCCAGGGCCAGGAGCGGGGCAGCCCGCCCACGGTGAACTCCGCCAGGGCCTCCTCCCTCGCCTTGCCCTTGGCCTGGAGCACCTGCATGGTGTGCTGGAAATAGACATCCGTGGTCCGGCCTTCTCGGATCTGCTGGTCGCTGGCGATGTAGAAGCCCTTCCTCGGCCGGGGGGGCATGGAGGGCTCACTCCTTCTTCTTCTTGGCGTAGAACGCGGCCCCGGGGAACTTGGCCTTGGACCCCAGCTCATCCTCGATGCGGAGGAGCCGGTTGTACTTGGCGGTGCGCTCCCCGCGCGCTGGCGCGCCGGTCTTGATCTGGCCGCAACCCAGGGCCACGGTCAGGTCGGCGATGGATGTGTCCTCGGTCTCGCCGGAGCGGTGGCTCACCACCACCCGGTAGCCGTTGTCGAAGGACAGGCGGGCAGCGTCGATGGCCTCGCTCACGGTACCGATCTGGTTTACCTTGAGCAGCGTGGCGTTGCCGGCCTTGCGCTCTATCGCCATCCTGATGCGCTGCACATTGGTTACGAACATGTCGTCGCCCACCACCTGCAGCTTGTGGCCTATCCTCATGGTCATGAGGGACATCATGTCGAAGGCCTCCTCATGGAAGGGGTCCTCGATGCTGACCAAGGGGTAGTTCTTGGCCAGAGAGAAATAGAACTCCATGAGGTCCACGGGACCGATGCGGCGCTTGTCCAGCTCGTAGACGCCTTGGTTGCAGAACTCGGAGGCGGCGCAGTCAAGGGCCAGGAACACGTCCTTGCCCGGAACGTACCCTGCCTTCTCGATGCCTTTCACGATCAAGTCCAGGGCCTGCCTGGTGCCCTCCAAGGGCGGGGCAAAGCCGCCCTCATCGCCAAGGTTGATGGCGCCTGGCCCGAACTGCTCCTTGAGCAGTGACTTCAAGGTGTGATAAACTTCCGCCCCCATCCTTAGCGAGTCGGCGAAGCACTTGGCCCCCGCGGGGACGATCATGAACTCTTGGATCCTTAGCCCGGTTCCGGCATGCTTGCCGCCGTTGATGATGTTCATCATCGGGATCGGCAGGGTGCAGCTGCCGGGTCCCAGGTGCTCGTAGAGCTCCACACCCTTGGACAACGCCCCGGCCTTGGCCACGGCCAGGGACACGGCCACGACGGCGTTCCCGCCCAGCTTCTTCTTGTAGGGCGTCCCGTCCAGGTCGATCATGGCCTGGTCCGCCGCCTGGAGGTCCTCCGCGTCCATGCCCTTTAGCTTGGGCGCGATCCTCTTGTTGACGTTCTCCACCGCCTTGAGCACGCCCTTCCCCAGGTAGCGCTCCCCGCCATCCCTCAGCTCCAGCACCTCGTGCGAGCCGGTGGAGGCCCCCGAGGGCGCGATGGCCGTGACCTTGAAGGAGGAGGTGCTCACCTGCGCCTCCACGGTCGGATTTCCCCTGGAATCCAGGACCTCCCGGGCCCTGACATCGACTATCTTGGAACCGCTCAGAATCATCCCTCCATGTGGACAGGGAGGAATCCTACTTCCTATCTAATAGGTTTCGCTACCGACTGGGAGGACATGGCGTCGATTATCTCCATGTTGCGCTCCAGCAGGGCCATCTGCCTGACGTCCAGGGTGCGCGGGTCCACGGAGATGATGAGCCTGGACTTGTACTCCATGGTGGCCTCGGCGATATGGTGCACCATCCTCAGCACCTTCTCGAAGTCGTTGTTGACGATTAGGAACTCGATGCCGTCGATCATGACCACGCTGTCGCCGGACTTCTCGATGAATCTGATGATGGTATCGGACAGGATGCCGATGTTCGTGGGGTTGACGTAGACCCGTCCAAGCTGGTTGCTGAGCCATATGATGGGGGTCTTCTCCATGCCCCACCTCTTGCGTATGATGCCAGGATGCTCCCGCGTTATGCACAGCCCCTGGATGTTATGGGTGACCTGGTCCACGAAGATCTCGAAGGACCTCTCGGGCTTGGTCTCCTTGATTATGTACCCGTACCCCTTGCGGAGCTCGTACTTGATGGCCGTCTTATGGGC